>NZ_JBEYFC010000556.1:0-5407 GCF_040634175.1 Streptomyces sp. NPDC007162 | reverse complement strand
TGGCGATGGCCGGGTGGATCGCGCCGTCCGGGTCGACGGTGAAGCGGAGGCTGGCTCAACCAGGGGTGGCAGCGACACGGGGACTCCGTTGATCGGTCAATCACTACGGTTGTTCTCCCTGTAACACTGCCACGGGCTTCTTCATTCCGAGACACCTGTTCCGATCCGCGAGACGATTTCGTCCCAGTAGCCGGGCATCGCCTCCCAGGGATCCGCCCGTCCGCCGCGGTCGGTCCGGTCCGTGATGTAGATCGTGGCGGCACCCTGCCAGCGGGTGATGCGCAGCGCCTCGTCCAGGTGGCCGAGGGGTACACCGTGGACGAAGTGGCAGAAGCGGTCGGGCGGGTAGTCCGCGGTCCACTCGGCGACCTGCGACCAGCGGTAGTCGCTCCAGGGACCGGCGAAGGTCACCAGCTGGTCGGCGTTCTCGGCATAGCCCGGGTAGGGGTGGGTGCCGTGGCCGAGGACGATGTGGGGGCCGTCACCGACGTCGCGGAGCGCGGCGACGGCGCGGCGGACCTCGGGGAGCGCGGTGCGCTCGGTGGGACAGCGGTCGAGCAGGAAGCCGTCGACGCGGTACCAGTCGTGGAAGCGGTGGGCGTCGGTGAGCAGGTCACCGCGGGGGCGGGCGCCGTAGGTGGCGTCCAGGTGGCCGAGGATGCGGACACCCGCGTTGCGGAGCCGGCCGGCCGCTTCCAGGCAGTGCGGGTCGGGACGGCTGCCGGGGCCGTTCGCCACGTCGAGGACGACCCAGTGCAGGGGCGTGCCGGGGCGGGCGAGCTCGGCCCACTGGGCGGGGGCGAGGAGGGGGTGGGCGTAACCGGGGATGCCGACCGCGGTGCGGACGCCGGTGGCCGCGGCGCCCGCCCGCGTGCTGGTCAGATGCGGCATGCCGCCTCCATCCAGATGTCCGCGAGGGATTCCTCCAGGTTGATACGGGGCCGCCAGCCGAGCCGGTCGCGGGCACAGCGCACGTCGGCCTGCTGCCAGCTGCCGCAGCCGTCCGGGTACGGGTAGGCGACCGGGGCCGCGTTGTCGGGGTCCATGCGGGGGTGCCCGATGGCGCCGCGCAGCGGGCCGGGTGGGCCGTCGAGTTCGTGCAGGGCGCCGCCGTATCCGGCCACCCGGGCCAGGACCCCGGCGGCGTCGCGGAGCCGGACGGCGCGGCCGGAGCCGATGTTGATGACGCCCTGGGCGGCGGAGAGCGAGGCCGCGTGGACGGCGCGGGCCACGTCACGTACGTCGACGAAGTCGCGCTGGGCGCCGAGGCCGGCGAGTTTGAGTTCGCCGTCGCCGGACTGCATGGCGCGGCGCATCGCCTCGGCGAGCCGGCCGAGCGGGGAGCCGGCCGGGGTGCCGGGTCCGGCGGGCGAGAAGACGCGCAGGACGACCGCGTCGAGCCCGGAGCCGAGGACCAGTTCGGTGGCGGCGAGCTTGCTGACGCCGTACGGGCCGCCTGGGCGGGGGACGGCGTCCTCGGCCGTGGAGGAGCCGGGCTGGCTCGGGCCGTACTCGGCGCTGCACCCGATCTGCACCAGGCGGGCGCCGCAGCCGCTGCGACGCAGGGCCTCGCAGATGGTGGCGACGGCGACGGTGTTGTGCCGGGTCAGCTCCCGGGCGCCGCCGCGGGTGGCGCCCGCGCAGTTCACGATGACGCCCGGGTGGACGGCGTCGAGGAAGCGGGTGAGGGCTCCTGGGCTGCCGGTGGCGAGGTCGAACCGGACGTCGGCGTCGTCGCCGCGGCCGAGCGCGGTGAGCTGGACGGCCGGGTCGGCGAGCAGCCGGTCGGCGACGAAGCGGCCGAGATATCCGTTGGCTCCGATCAGCAGCACCCTCATCGTGCGGCTCCCGGGGTGTGCGCTCCGGCGACTCCGGTGGTTCCGGACGCTCCGGGTCCGGGTCGGGAGATGGTCATCTGGTGGTCTCCTTCTGGGGATGCGGTTGCCTCGGGCGAGGCGCCGGGCGCCGGCCGCCGGGACGGCACGGCGTGGCCCGGGAAGAGGTGGCTCACTCGGGGTCTCCGGTCGGCGCGTGGGCCGAGGCCCGGGTGAGGGTGCGCGTGGCCGTGAACAGCAGCGTGAGGGCGGTGGCGCCGCAGACGAGGGCCTGGACGCCGCTCGGGCCCCAGGCGTCGGCCAGGGCGTGGACGGGGGCTGCCAGGGAGGCGCAGCCGGGCAGCCTGCCGACGAGGAGCAGGGCCACGGCCGCCGCTTCCGTGACGGCGGCGGCGGCGAGTGCGCGGCGGGCTCCCCGCGGGGCGCCGTGGACGGCCAGGAGGCGGGCGGGCAGCAGGAGGGCACCGAGGGTGAGCGCCTCCGGGTAGCCGGCGGGTTCGCCCAGGGCGGCGCCGCACAGTGCGAGCAGGGCGGTGAGGGCGCCCAGGAAGAGGGCGAACGTGCCGAGCAGCAGGGGCTGTACGGCTGCCGTGAACTCGTCCAGGCCACGGCTGGCGGTGAGCCGGCGGCGGGCGCCGGTGGTGAAGAGGTGGGTGCTCCAGGCCGCCGGGGCGGTGGCCAGGGCGAGCGCGAGGACGGGGGCGGCGGTGACCGGCCAGGTGCCGTGCGCGGCGCTGGTCGGCGGGCCGTCGGGGCCGCCGTCCAGGACGGCGCGCAGCAGGCCGTCGCCGAGCAGGGCGTAGCCGAGGAGCCAGCAGGTCCACGCGCGCGTGCCGGTCGCGGTGTGCCGGGCGGGCGGGCGGGACGGCACCGCCAGGGGGCCGCGCCGCAGGGCGAGGTGGACGGCCAGGGCGACGGCGAGGACACCGGCGGCTGCCACCAGGAGGCGTGGGCGGCCCTCGGTGAGCCGCACCCCGGTCACGGCCGCGACGCCGACGGCGCCCGGGAGGAGCGTGAGAAGCGCCCAGTCGGCGTGTACACGGGGCGCGGGCGCCGGTTCGGGGCGCGGGCGGTGGTGTTCGCCGCGGGGCACGCGCGCGTAGAGCTCCTCGGCGAGCGAGAAGACGTCACGGTGCCGGAAGCGGGCGGCGGTCCGGTCGGTGACCCCGTGCGCTTCGAGGCCGGCTGCGATCTCCAGCGGGTCGACGGCCCGCTCGCAGAGTGCGCGGTGCCGGTGCAGCAGCGCCTTCACGGGGTCGGCGGCGCCCCGCCGCGGGCTGGTGCCGCGGCTGCCTGCGGTGTGCCGGGCGTCCGTGGCGCCCACGGCCGGCTCCGGCAGCCCGCTCCCGGACGGGTGGGCGGAACCCGGGGCGCCTTCGTCGATGCCCAGGAGCCACTCCCCCGACCGTGTGTCCCACGCGTCGGCCCGTCGCGGCCGTCCTGGCCGGTCCAGCTCGCCCAGATCGCCGCTCGGCGCGCCGCCCTCGCCGCCGTTCACAGCGCCCCCTCGGTCGCCGCTGGCGGAGTGGTCCGTACCGGGGCGGGCCCCGCGGTGGTGCCCGGTGTCCGGCCGGGGCCGCTCCGGTTGCCGACACGGGCGGTGGGGCGGGTCCAGCGGCCCGGCACATGAGCCTCGGCCGGGACGGCGAACGGCAGCGGCTCACCCGCTTCGTCGAGGACGACCCTGCGGACCGGGCAGTGCGAGACGATCTCCAGGTAGAGGGTGTGAAACGCCGCGATGTTCTGTTCCACGGTGAACAGTTCGAGTGCCCGGGCGCGCGCGGCGGCGCCGAGGCGCTCACGGCGCTCGGGGTCGCGCAGCAGCGCCACGCACGCCTCCGCGAGCGCCCGCGGATTGCGCGGTGGTACGACGAGACCGGTGCCGCCGATGACCTCCACCACGGCACCCACGTCCGTGGAGACGGTCGGGCGGCCGCAGAGCATCGCCTCGACGAGGCCGGCCGGGAAGCCCTCGATGACGCTGGAGAGGACGACGACCGCGCCGGACGCGTAGGCGTCGGCGACGGTGGGTGCCTCCGGGCCACCGATCTCCTCGAAGGAGACCGGGTTGTCGCCGACGGCGTGCACGCCGTCGGCCTCGTCGGGGAAGAGCTGGGCGGCGAGCGCCCTGCAGTGGTCGAGGTAGGCCGTGCCTTCTGACCCCGCGGGGGCGCCCAGTACCCGCAGTCGCGCCTTGGGTTCCTCCTTGCGGACCTCCGCGAAGGCGTGCAGCAGCGACACCAGGTCCTTGGACGGCTCGATACGGCCGACCCAGACGAGCGTGCCCGGGTCGGCGCGGTCGGGTGCCTCGCCGACCTCGGTGAAGCGGGAGGCATCCATGCCGGGGTGGACGGTACGGATCCGGGACCGGTCGGCGCCGCAGCGCTCCTGCCAGCGGCGGGCGTGCGCGTTGCCGGGGGTGATGATCGCGGCACGGTCGTAGATCTCGGCGGCGAACCGGCCGTGGAAGGCGGCGAGCAGGGTGCGCACGGCCGGGGTGACGGCGTCCGCGGCGGCGGCCAGGTAGTGCGAGCGCAGTTGCACGCCGTACTCGGTGACCAGCAGTGGGACGCCCGAGAAGTGCCCGGCGAGCAGGCCGGGCAGGGCGGTGGGACCGGCGGCGGTGGCGTGGCAGAGGTCGGCCGCGCCCAGGCCGTCGTCGCCGTACCAGTCGAGGGAGAGGGGGTGCAGGGCGCGTTCGAGGTGTGCGGCGACGGCGAGCAGGTCGGGCACCCGCGCCTGGCGCGCGAGACTGTGCGCGCCGGGGGTACGGCAGGCGCGCTCCAGCGCGCGTACGGCGGTGTCGGAGCGGAGGGCGCCGACCAGTCCGCCCGCGTCGCGGGCGAGTTCGGCAAGCCCGTAGAGCGCGCTGCCGAAACGGTCCGCCAGATGCCCGGGCGCGGCCCCGGAACCGGACTCACTCTCGACGCCGTCCATGCCGGCCACGGGATCCGCGCCCCGCACGCCGGGCCCGGCGCTCAGTACCTCCGCGAGTTCCCCGTAGCTCTCGGCGAAGCGCCGGCGCGCGCGCCTGCCGTACGCCTTACCGTCCTTCTCCGCGGTCCGCGGGGGGGCCGTACGCACGCGGCTGACGTGCGGCGGCAGCTCCGGCCGGTCCTCGCCCTCCTGGCGGCGGCTGTGACTGAGGGCGTAGACGTCGAACTCGTGCTGCCCGAGCCCGCGCACGAGCCGGTCGCACCAGAGTCCGGCGTCACCACCCGCATGCGGATAACCACCTTCCGTAAGCAGTCCGATGCGCACGTGTGCACCCCCGATCGATCTCCCGTATGGGAAGCCGCCGACGTGTCGACGGCTCGCAGCAGGACGAACGTATGCGGACAAGGCGGTGGCGCGACGGACGGTTGTCCATCGCGCCACCAAAAGGGGTGAACGGTCGTAACTTTCACGTGCGGACCGCGTTCGGTCGCGCTAAGAGAGCATCCGACAGCGAAACGTCACCTCACTGCACCCTGGCGAGCAGCGGAAACGTCACGCCGACGCCAGTTCCCGCCGGGCGGCCCGGCGCCGGGCCCCGGCCGCGGGGGGGAGGGGGGGTGAGGCGGGCCCGGCCG
>NZ_JBEYFC010000555.1:0-5415 GCF_040634175.1 Streptomyces sp. NPDC007162 | reverse complement strand
GTGACCACCAACAACTCGCCCCGGGTGGTCCGGGCCTACCTCGACGACCGCGCCCTCACCGCCTGCTTCGCCCCGCACATCTTCTTCAACTGGGGCGGCGGCAGTATCCAGCCGTTCGTCAAGGCCGATCTGCTGCTACCGCTGGACGGTTTCATCGCGAAGAACCCGGACCTGAAGTCGAAGTTCCTGCCCTCGGTCTTCAACAGCGCGGTGGTCAACGGCAAGCCGTACGGCATCCCGATGCGCGGCACGCAGCCCGTCCTGCTGTTCCACAACAAGAAGGTCCTCAAGGACGCGGGGGTCACGCCGCCCCAGACCTGGGACGAGCTGCTCGACGCGGTCAAGAAGCTCAAGGCCCAGGGTGTCACCCCGATCGCCCTGGGCGGCGGCGACAGGTGGCCGACCCTGATGTGGTTCGAGTACCTCTACGACCGCATCGCCGGACCGGGCCTGTTCCAGAAGGCACTCGACGGCGACAAGTCGGCGTGGGAGAGCGCCGACAGCAAGAAGGCGCTGAGCACGCTCAAGGACCTGGTGGACGCCGGCGCCTTCGGCAAGAACTACGACTCGGTGAAGTACACCAACGGCGCCTCACCGGCACTCGTCGCCTCCGGCAAGGCCGGCTTCGAGCTCATGGGTTCGTGGTACTACGCCCAGCAGCAGACGGACGCCAAGAGCTTCGCGGAGAAGGACCTCGGCTACACGGCGTTCCCCACCGTTTCCGGCGGCAAGGGCGACGCTGCCGACGTCGTCGGAAACACCAACAACTTCTACTCGGTGCTGCGCAAGACCAAGTATCCCGACGCCGCCGCCAGTTTCCTGAAGCTCATGTACTCGGACGAGTTCGTGAAGGCCCAGCTGGCCATCGGCAACCTGCCGACGACCACGAACACCGAGTCCTTCCTGGACACTTCAGCCAACCCGGACTACTCGCACTTCCAGTACAACCTGGTCGCCAAGGCTCCGGCGTTCCAGCTGTCCTGGGACCAGGCGTATCCGCCGGCCGCCGGGACCCCCATCCAGCAGGCCGTGCAGCAGTTCTTCGACGGCCAGATCGACGCCGACGGCTTCATCAAGGCCATGCAGGCACTTCCGGGTGAATGAACGGCTCATGACTACACAGATCACGAGCACCCCGTCCGCCGCCAGGTCCCTCAAGGTGGCCCGGCGGCGGGCGGGCGGCTCGTCAACGGCCAACGTGGCGCGACCCGGCTTCGGCTGGGCTCTTCCCGCCGCCCTGTTCTTCGCTGTCTTCGCTATCGTTCCGCTGATCATGGTCGCGGTCCTGTCCTTCATGACCTGGAACGGGCTGGGGTCGCCCCAGTTCGTCGGCATGGACAACTGGTCACGTCTCGTGGACGACCCCGTGATGCTCAAGAGCATCTGGGTGACCCTGCTCCTGACCGCCCTCGGCATCCTCATCCAGACACCGCTGAGCGTTCTCCTGGGCGTCTGGGCCGCCGGCTACCAGCGCAACCGCGCCGTGCTGTCCGTCATCTACTTCATCCCCCTGCTGCTGTCCGGCACCGCCGTCTCCGTCCTCTGGCGGGCCCTGCTCGACCCCAACTTCGGCATCCCCGCCGACGCCGGCTGGCTGTTCGGTGACGGGAACCTGTTCGGCAAGCAGACCACGGCCATCGGGGTCCTGGCCTTCGTGAGCACCTGGCAGTTCACTCCCTTCCACACCCTGATCTACCAAGGTGCGGCCCGGGCCGTCCCGCAGGTGCTCTACCAGGCCGCGGAGATCGACGGGGCGGGCCGCTACCGGCAGTTCTTCCACATCACGCTGCCGCAGCTGCGCAACTCGATGATCACCTCGATGATCCTGATGACCGTCGGCGGTCTGACCACCTTCGAGACCGTCCTCATCCTCACCCAGGGCGGACCCGGCACCGACACCACCATCAGCGCCTACTACATGTACGAGAAAGCCTTCAAGAGCTTCGACTTCGGCGCCGGTGCCGCCATCGCCCTCACGCTGGTCTTGGCCTCCACCGTCATCTCACTCGTCGTCGTCCGCGTGTCGGGCTACGACAAGATGCGCAGCACCATGGAGGGCGTGTCATGAGGCGCCGTCCCAACTACGTGGCCGGTGTCGGCTCCGCCGTCTGGCTGTTCCTGGTCGGACTGCCGCTGTACGTGATGATCGCCGCGACGCTCCGCACGCGCGGCGACTACGCGGCGAACGGCCCGGTGTCGGTGCCCGGCACCTTCACGCTCGACAACTACCTGAGCGCGTTCGACAGCGGCTTCGGCCGGTACTTCCTCAACACGATCGCCGTCACGGCGGCCGTGGCCGGCCTGGTGCTGGTCCTGGTGCCGCCGCTCGCCTACGCCATCGTCCGCAGCCGCTCCAAGGTGACCTCACTGATCTTCCGGCTGTTCCTGCTGGGACTCGCCATTCCGGCCCAGGCCGTCATCGTGCCGATGTTCTACCTCATCAGCAAAGCGGGGCTGTACGACAACCTGCTCGGCGTCATCCTGCCGACAGCGGCGTTCTGCTTGCCGATGTCGGCCCTGATCCTCAGCGGCACCATGCGGGATATCTCTCCCGAACTGTTCGAGGCCATGGCGGTGGACGGAGCGACTCCACGGCGCATGTTCTTCCAGCTGGTCGTACCGCTCTCGCGCGGCGGCCTCTCCACGATCACCGTGTTCTCGGCGCTCCAGGCATGGAACGGGTTCCTCTTCCCGCTGGTGCTGACCCAGTCCGACTCGACCAAGGTGATCACGCTGGGTCTTTACAACTTCCAGACCGAACACGGCATCGACATCCCCGGCCTTCTCGGGGCCGTGATGCTGTCCATGGTGCCTGTCCTGCTCGTCTACCTGTTCGCCCGTCGCGCCCTGGTCCAGGGCCTGATGGGCGTCGGAGGAAAGTGACCGCCACGTGGCTGTAGAGACCTCCCACCCGGCCCCCGTGTGGAACGACCCGTCCCGCCCCCTCGCCACCAGAGTGGCGGCCCTGATCGAGGCAATGACGCTGGAGGAGAAGACGGCCCAGCTGTACGGCGTGTGGGTCGGCGCGTCCGCCCAGGGCGACGAGGTGGCTCCCCATCAGCACGACATGGAGGAAGCGGTCGATCTCGAGGCGTTGATGCCCACCGGACTGGGTCAGCTGACCCGGCCCTTCGGCACCGCTCCCGTCGACCCCGCCCTCGGGGCCCTCTCCCTGCAACGCACCCAGGCCCGCATCGTCTCGGCGAACCGTTTCGGAATCCCCGCTCTCGCGCACGAGGAGTGCCTCGCCGGCTTCGCGGCCTGGGGTGCCACCGCCTACCCCGTCCCGCTGTCCTGGGGCGCCACGTTCGACCCCCAGACGGTGCGCCGCATGGCCGCGGCCATCGGCCGTGACATGCGCTCCGTCGGTATCCACCAGGGGCTCGCGCCGGTCCTCGACGTGGTGCGCGACGCCCGCTGGGGGCGCGTGGAGGAGACGATCGGCGAGGACCCGTACCTCGTGGCCACCATCGGGACGGCCTACGTGCAGGGACTGGAGTCGGCGGGAATCATCGCGACCCTCAAGCACTTCGTCGGCTACTCCGCGTCCCGCGCGGGACGCAACCTCGCTCCCGCCGCGATCGGGCCCCGCGAACGCGCCGACGTCCTGCTGCCTCCATTCGAGATGGCCGTCCGGGAGGGCGGTGCCCGCGCCGTCATGCACGCCTACAACGACAACGACGGTGTCCCCGCGGCCGCCGACCGGCAGTTGCTGACCGGCCTGCTCCGTGACACCTGGGGCTTCGACGGAACGGTCGTCGCCGACTACTTCGGCATCGCCTTCCTGAAGACCCTCCACGGTGTGGCGGCGGACTGGGCCGAGGCCGCGCACACCGCCCTCACGGCGGGCGTCGACGTCGAACTGCCCAACGTCAAGACCTTCGGTGAACCACTCGTCCAGGCCGTCAAGGACGGCCGGATCCCGGAGTCCCTCATCGACGGTGCCCTCAGCCGGATTCTCCGTCAAAAGGCCCAGCTCGGCATGTTGGACCCCGACTGGGATCCTGTGCCGGCCGCCTTGCGCGGCACCGATCCCGACGACCCGGAGGCCCTGCGCGGCAAGGTCGACCTGGATCCTCCCGCGAACCGTGAACTGGCACGTGAGGTGGCCGAGAAGGCCGTGGTCCTGCTCAGCAACAACGACGGCGTACTGCCGCTGACCGCGCCGCGCCGGATCGCTCTCGTCGGCCCCAACGCGACGGAGGCCACAGCCGTACTGGGCTGCTACTCCTTCCCCATGCACGTCGGCGTCCAGCACCCGACCGTCCCCGTCGGCATCGACCTGCCCACCCTCCACGACACCCTGACGGCCGAGTTCCCCGACGCAGCCATCACCGTCGCCCGCGGCACGGGCATCGACGACGGCGACCTCTCCGGGATCGACGCGGCGGTGGACGCGGCCCGGAACGCGGACGTCGTCATCGCCGTCCTGGGAGACCGCGCGGGCCTGTTCGGCCGTGGCACCAGCGGCGAGGGCTGCGACACGGAATCACTCACCCTGCCCGGCGCCCAGCAGCAACTCCTCGACACACTGCTCGACTCCGGTCGTCCGGTCGTCACCGTCCTCCTCGCGGGCCGGCCCTACGCTCTCGGCCGTGCGGTGGACGAATCAGCGGCGATCGTCCAGTCGTTCTTCCCGGGAGTCGAGGGGACCCGGGCGATCGCCGGCGTACTCAGCGGCCGGACCAACCCCTCCGGGCGCCTGCCCGTCAGCGTGCCCCGCAGCCCCGGAGCCCAGCCGACCACCTACCTCGGCGCCCGCCTGGCCCAGGCCAGTGACGTCTCCAACATCGACCCGACCCCGGCGTTCGGCTTCGGTCACGGCCTCGGTTACACGACCTTCACCTGGAGCGATCTCACGGTTCGAACCCAGCAGGTCTCGACCGAGGGCGAGTTCACCATCGCCTTCACCCTCCGCAACTCGGGCGAGCGGACCGGGACCGAAGTCGTTCAGCTCTACCTCCACGACCCGACAGCCTCCGTCGTCCAGCCGGTGCAGCGCCTGGTCGGCTACAGCAGGGTGTCCCTCGCGCCGGGCGAAACCCGTCGTATCGACATCACCGTTCCCGCCGACGTCGCGTCCTTCACCGGTCGCGACGGTCACCGCATCGTCGAACCGGGCGACCTGGAACTCCGCCTGGCGTCGTCGAGCACGACCGCGCACCTGACGACAACGGTCACCCTCACCGGCCCCGTCCGTACCGTGGACGGGACCCGCCGATTCCACGCCACCTTCGTCCAGCAGGACCGCCACGAGGAGTAGTCGGAGACCGCGAGGCCGGGGCATCGACCCGGCGCATCCGAGGGTCACCGCCGTACGGTGACCGACGCGCCGCGGCCAGGACCCCGGCGGAACGCTCGGCCGGAGTCTCCGGCCCGGCGGTGAGCCAGCGCCAGGGCGAAACGGGGAAGATC
>NZ_JBEYFC010000554.1:0-5452 GCF_040634175.1 Streptomyces sp. NPDC007162 | reverse complement strand
GGCCCGCCCACATCTCCAGGACCGCCAGCCCGGCGGAGAGGGCGAGCCCGCGACGGGCGGACGTTGCTGCTGATCGGGCACGCGGACCACGAGGAGGTCAGGGCATCTACGGGCACGCTCCCGACCAGACGGTCGTCGTCGAGACGGTTGCCGACGCGGAGGCACTGGACATTCCCCCGGGCGCACCGGTCGCCTACCTCACGCAGACCACGCTCTCGGTGGACGAGACGAAGGACATCATCGCCGTGCTCCAGCGCAGGTTCACCGACCTGCGCGGGCCCGCCACCGACGACATCTGCTACGCCAGCCAGAACCGCCAGGACGGCATCAGGGCCATCGTGGACCGGTGCGACCTGGTGCTGGTGGTCGGTTCGACCAATTCCAGCAACTCGATCCGGATGGTCGAGGTGGCGCGCAGGCTCGGCGGCAGGGCCGAACTGGTGCCGGACGTGACCCGCTTCGACCCCGCGTGGCTGACCGGCGTGCGCACGGTCGGCGTGAGCGCCGGGGCGAGCGCGCCGGAGATCCTCGTCGACGAACTGCTCGACCGGCTCGCCGAACTGGGTTACGCGGACACGTCCGTGGCACGGGTGGCGACCGAGGACATCGTCTTCTCCCCGCCCGCGCGGCTGACCGGAGCGGCGGACGCGCCGTGACCGATCGCGACCCGGCGGCCCCTGGCCCTGACAGCGCCGGAGAGGACGCACACGGCGGGAACGGGTCGGCGGTAGGTCGCGTCCGCCGTCACTGCGACCTCGTCCGGCCTGCCGCGGCCGGCACCTGCCAGGTGAGCCCCTTCAGGCGTGGGCCGGCACACGAGGCCGTCGGCCCGACCGGTAGCGCGCCGCACAGTCGGCCCGAACTGACGGAGACAGCGGCCGAGGCCGCCTACCGAACCCGGTGAGGAGACCTGCGCGACATGGCGCTGCTGGAAACCGTGCGTGACCCGGCGCGGCTGCGTGAGCTGACCGCCGGGGACCTCCGTGACCTCGCCGGGGAGATCCGCGCGTTCCTGATCGAGCGGGTCTCCGTGACCGGGGGACATCTGGGACCCAACCTGGGGGTGGTCGAGCTGACCATCGCGTTGCACACGGTCTTCGAGTCCCCGCGGGACCGGTTGGTGTGGGACACCGGGCACCAGTCCTACGTACACAAGATCCTCACGGGTCGCCAGGCCGGATTCGACCGGCTGCGCAAGTCGGGCGGGGTCTCCGGCTACCCGAGCCGGGAGGAGTCCGAGCACGACCTGGTGGAGAACTCGCACGCGTCCACCGCGCTGTCCTACGCGGACGGGCTGGCCAGGGCGGACGCCCACCTCGGCCGACGTGACCGGGCGACCGTCGCGATCATCGGCGACGGCGCGATGACCGGCGGCATGGCCTGGGAGGCGCTCAACAACATCGCGGGCGGGCCGAAGAGGCCGCTCGTCATCGTGCTCAACGACAACCAGCGCTCCTACGCTCCGACCGTCGGCGGGCTGGCCGAGCACCTGGCCGACCTGCGCGCCGGGCGGGGGCCGGGCGTGTTCGAACAACTCGGGCTCGGTTACCTCGGCCCCGTCGACGGTCACGACCTCTGTGCGGTCCAGGACTCCCTGCGCCGCGCGGTCGCACTGGGCGGCCCGGTGGTGGTGCACGTGATCACCGCCAAGGGCAGGGGATACCGGCACACCGAGAGCAACGACCTCGATCTCGGCCACGCGGTCAAACCGATGGACCCGGACACCGGGCGGGCGCTGACGGCGTCACCCCCGTCGTTCACGTCGGTGTTCGGCGAGAAGCTGGCCGAACTGGCCGCGCAGCGCGACGACCTCGTGGCGATCACGGCCGCGATGACCGAGCCCACCGGGCTCCTGCCGATGCAGCGCAGGTTTCCGCACCGGGTGATCGACGTCGGCATCGCCGAACAGCACGCGGTCACGATGGCCGCCGGCCTGTCCCTGGGCGGCGTGCACCCGGTGGTGGCGATCTACTCCACGTTCGTCAATCGCGCGTTCGACCAACTGCTCATGGACGTCGCGTTGCACCGCCGGCCGGTGACGTTCGTCCTCGACCGCTCCGGGGTGACCGGCGACGACGGGCCGAGCCACAACGGCATGTGGGACCTGTCGGTGCTGCAAGTGGTGCCGGGACTGCGGATCGCGGCGCCGCGGGACGGCACCCGGCTGGCCGAACTGCTCGCCGAGGCGGTGGCGTGGGACGAGGGCCCGACCCTGCTGCGGTTCCCCAAGGGCCCCGCCGGTGCGGACCTACCCGCCGTCGCCACCTTCAACGGGCTTGACGTGCTGCGCCGTTCCGGCTCCCTGGACCTGCTGATCATCGCGGTGGGCGCACTGGCCGGACTCGCGCTCACCGTCGCCGACGGTGCCCGGGCACGGGGCATCGGGGTGACGGTGGTGGACCCGAGATGGGTCACCCCGGTCAACCCCGCGCTGGCCGACCTGGCCCGCCGCCACCGGCTCGCGATCACGGTCGAGGACAACAGCCGTGCGGGTGGCGTCGGTTCCGCGATCGCGCAGGCGCTGCGGGACGCCGACGTGCGCACCCCGCTGCGCGAGTTCGGCATCCCGAGGCGGTTCCTGAGCCACGGCTCAAGGGCCGAGGTGCTCGCCGCCTGCGGGCTGACCGCGCAGAACATCACCGGAGCCGTGGTGGAGCTGCTGGCCGGCCTCGACGCGGCGCCGACCTCGGCAGGCATCGACGACTCCGGCACCTGGCCGGTTCACTCAGGGGAGGAACATTGACGACCGTCGATCTGGGCATGCCCTCGCCACGCAAGGACGAGGCCTCCCTCGCGGTGGCCACGCGGCGGTCCTCCCGCCAGATCATGGTGGGTACGGTGCCGGTCGGCGGCGCCGCGCCGGTGTCGGTGCAGTCGATGACCACCACGTCCACCGCCGATGTCGACGCCACCTTGCAACAGATCGCCGAACTGACCGCGGCGGGCTGCGAGATCGTGCGGGTCGCCGTGCCGTCGGCGGACGACGCGGCGGCGCTGCCGGCGATCGCCCGCAAGTCGGGCATCCCGGTGATCGCCGACATCCACTTCCAGCCGAAGTACGTGTTCGCCGCGATCGACGCCGGCTGCGCCGCGGTACGGGTCAACCCCGGCAACATCCGTCAGTTCGACGACCAGGTCGGCGCGATCGCCCGTGCGGCCAGGGACGCGGGCATCCCGATCCGGATCGGCGTGAACGCCGGGTCCCTGGACAAGCGGTTGCTGCACAAGCACGGCGGCGTCACGCCGGAGGCGCTGGTCGAGTCGGCGTTGTGGGAGTGCTCGTTGTTCGAGGAGCACGGTTACACCGACCTGAAGATCTCGGTGAAGCACCACGACCCGGTGGTGATGATCGAGGCGTACCGCAAGCTCGCCGCCCGGTGCGACTACCCGCTGCACCTCGGCGTGACCGAGGCGGGCCCCCGGTTCCAGGGCACCGTCAAGTCCGCGGTCGCGTTCGGCGCGCTGCTCGCGGAGGGCATCGGCGACACCATCCGCGTCTCGCTCTCCGCGCCACCGGTCGAGGAGGTCAAGGTCGGCACGCAGATCCTGGAGTCGCTCGGGTTGCGGCCGAGGGGGCTCGACATCGTGTCGTGTCCGTCGTGCGGCCGGGCCCAGGTCGATGTGCACACCCTCGCCGAGCGGGTCACCGCGGCGCTCGAGGGGTTTCCGGTGCCGTTGCGGGTGGCGGTGATGGGCTGTGTCGTCAACGGGCCCGGCGAGGCGCGCGAGGCCGACCTCGGGGTCGCCGCCGGCAACGGCAAGGGACAGATCTTCGTCAAGGGCGAGGTGATCCGCACGGTCCCGGAGTCGAAGATCGTGGAGACCCTCCTGGCCGAGGCCGCGCGCATCGCCGAGGAGATGGGCGTGGATGTCGAGGCCTGACCGGACACCCGGCGGCCGCCGTGGGCACGACCCGAATGCGCCTCGCCGACGGCGGAACGAAGTAAACGTCCGGGCAACGTGACTCGAAATATATTTCACGCATGAGCGTACGGCTTGTGATTCCCCGCGCCATCGGGCATCAATCCGCGGTCTCACACGCAATGCGCGGGGGCCACGAATCTGTCCGCAGGATCTGGAGGACGAACGCCCTCGAAACCAGCGCGACCCGATTCGGCGCCTGTAGTTTTTCGGACATGACGCGGACGTGGTAATCGATGGTCTTCGAGCTGAGGTGCAGCTCTCTCGAGAGTCGCCCGCTGGAGAAGCCGGCCGCAACACCCTCCAGGACCCTGGCCTGAACCGAGCTCAACATCCAGCCACCGGATGGCCTGAATGCGTCGAAGCCGTTGTGGTCATCATGCATGGCACCCACCCCATTCCGTACAGCCAGCGCGTGGTACTGGGATGAGATCCTAGGTAGACCTCTCACTCCTTGTCACTGTCGGGCCATTGCATTCTGCCAGTTTCCGCCCGCCTCGGAATTCTCTCCAGATTTTGCGGAATTTTCGCCTTGTTTGCATGGGTGCATTCCGGGGAATGGCGTCAGCCCTGCAAGGCCTCGGCGATGACCGCCGCAGACAGGGTCTGCGCGCCCCTGCCACTCGTCGGATCGCAGCCGGTGACGTCTTCGATCCGCCTCAGGCGGTAGTCCAGTGTGCTGCGGTGGATGAACAGGCTTCGCGCTGTCCTGTTCTTGCTGTAGTCGGAGTCGATGAAGGCGGTCAATGTCTCCCACAGGACCTTGTGCGCCCGAAGCGGTCTGATCATCGCGGCCAGGTCGGTCCGCACCTTCTCGTTCAGCGTGACCGCGTACTCGACCAACACGTCGGAGATCGTGTAGGCACCGCTCGGGCGCAGTCCCGCCACCACCAGCCGCAACACGTAGCACGCCTCGTCGAGCCCGTCGACGAGGCGTGCCCTGTCCCGTTCCGCGGTCGCGAGCCAGCCCTTGCCGTCAAGGCACTGGGTCAGCCTCGTCACCGAGCGTTCACCGCTGCCGGGCCCCGCTGCCGGGATGAAGAGAACGATGTCGCCGTCCCGGTGCGTGAGCAGCGCGTCCTCCCCCGCCACCGCCCGCAACGCGGCCATGTGCCGGCCGGGCTCCGCAAGCCTCGCCACGGCGATCAGGTATCGAGGAGTGAGCCCTTCGGTGACCGCCGGGGGCAGCGGATGACCGTCGGCGAGTTCGCCTGCCGGATCACGCGGAACATCCGCGGTGTGTCTTTGCCGGTATCCGTCGAGGAAATCGTGCAGCAGGCCGCCTCCGGCGCGCACGATGGCGGCCAGCCTCGGATCGCCTGCCGCCGCCTGGCACAGCAGCTCGACCAGATCGTCCGGCTCCTTACCGGTCCACTCCTGCCCTGCGGCCCGCACCTTCGCCCTGAATTCAGCCACCGTGCCCTCGTCCGGTGTCGAACGGAGCGCCTCGACCGAAAATAACGACCTGCCTGTCATTTCGACCATTTGTCTCTCATCTTTCTAGCTGGTGCTTTTGCGCACAGGTCCCCCA
>NZ_JBEYFC010000553.1:0-5459 GCF_040634175.1 Streptomyces sp. NPDC007162 | reverse complement strand
GGCATCTGGAGGTGCGCGACGTCCTCAAGACGATCGTCGCCTCCGCCCGCGAGCTGCGCCAACGCCCAGTCCGGGAGCCTGACACAGCTCTACAGCGGGGCACTGCCCAGCGGATGGAGCCCGATGCACAAGCAGGGCGCGATCATCCTCGGCAGCGGCGGTGACTGCTGCCAGACCAACACCAACGCCAGCGCGGGCACCTTCTACGAGGGCGCCATGGTCAAGGGCTACCCCTCCGACACCACCGACGCCGCCGTCCAGGCCAACATCACCGCCGTCGGCTACAGCACCACCACCCCCTTCGCCCCGGGCACGAAGGTCTCACTGCAGGCCACCACCTCCTGCTGCACCGGCGACTACCTCCAGCACAACACCAGCGACGACAAGGTCGTGATCGCGCCGGTGACCTCAGCCAGCTCCACCACCGACAAGGGCGACGCCACCTGGATCGTCCGCGCCGGCCTGGCCAACAGCAACTGCGTCTCCTTCGAGTCGGCCAACACCCCCGGCAGCTACCTCAGGCACTACGCCTTCCAGCTCCACCTCCAGCCCAACGCCGGCACCAGCCAGTTCGCCGCCGACGCCACCTTCTGCCCCAAACCGGGCAACAGCGGCGCGGGCTACTCCCTCCAGTCCTTCAACTACCCCGCCAAGTACATCCGCCACTACCGCTTCACCGGCTACATCGCCAGCGACGGCGGCACCAACGCCTGGGACACCACGACGGCATGGGCCCAGGACACCAGCTGGCTCGCCGCCGCCCCCTGGAACTGACAACCAACCAGCCCCCGGTCCGGTAACGGAAACAGCCCATGCCGCACCGGAATCCGGAGACGTCAACGCAGCCCTCACTGTCCGTGCATTCGGACATCGTCCGAAATGCCGGACGGTGAGGGTTCGTCGACGCTCACATCACACCCCATCCCACGAAGGAGTTCCTCATGATCAGACCACCATGGATACGCGGCGTCAGACGCGCGCTGCTGGCGGCCGGTGCCACCGCCGCGCTCGCCGCCGGCCTGCTCACCGCCACGGCCACCACCTCACAGGCCGCCACCCAGCAACCGTGCGACATCTACGCCGCGGGCGGCACCCCCTGCGTCGCCGCACACAGCACCACCCGCGCCCTGTACGCCGCCTACAACGGCCCGCTCTACCAGATCAGGCGCGCCTCCGACAGCACGACCAAGGACATCGGCCCACTGACCGCCGGCGGCGTCGCCGACGCCGCACAACAGGACGCCTTCTGCGCGAACACCAGCTGCGTCATCACCGTCATCTACGACCAGTCCCCCAAGGGCAACAACCTCACCCAGGCACCCGCAGGCGGAGCCGCCAGCGGGCCGGACAACCTCGCCAACGCCTTCGAGGCGCCGGTCACCGTCGGCGGGCACAAGGCATACGGCGTCTATGTCGCCCCCGGCACCGGCTACCGCAACAACAACACCAACGGCATCGCCACCGGCGACCAGCCCGAGGGCATGTACGCCATCTTCAACGGCAAGCACTTCAACGGCGGCTGCTGCTTCGACTACGGCAACGCCGAGACCAACAGCCACGACACCGGCAACGGCCACATGGAGGCCATCTACTTCGGCAACAACAACCACTGGGGCTCCGGCAGCGGCAACGGCCCCTGGATCATGGCCGACCTGGAGAACGGCCTGTTCTCCGGTGTGAACCAGCACCTGAACACGGGCGACCCCACCGTCACCAACCGGTTCCTGACCGCCATCGTCAAGGGCGGCCCGAACCAGTGGGCCATCCGCGGCGGCGACGCCCAGTCGGGCGGCCTGTCCACCTACTACAGCGGCGTGCGCCCCAACGTCTCCGGCTACAACCCGATGCACAAGGAAGGCGCGATCATCCTGGGCATCGGCGGTGACAACAGCAAGGGCGCCCAAGGCACCTTCTACGAAGGCGTCATGACCCAGGGCTACCCCTCGGACGCCACCGAGAACGCCGTCCAGGCCAACATCACCGCCGCCGGCTACAACAGCGGCTCGACCAGCACCGGAACCCTCACCCCCGGCTCCCGGATCTCCCTCCAGGCCACCACCTCTCCCTGCTGCACCTCCCACTACCTCCGCCACAACGACGCCGACACCAAGGTCGTCATCTCCTCCATCAACTCCTCCAGCCCCGCCACCGACAAGGCCGACGCCACCTGGATCGTCCGCGCCGGCCTGGCCAACACCTCCTGCCTGTCCTTCGAGTCCGCCGACAACCCCGGCCAGTTCCTCCACCACTACAACTACGAGCTCTATCTGAACTCCGACAGTGGTGCCGGCAGCTTCGCGAAGGACGCCACCTTCTGCCCCACCGCAGGCAACAGCGGAGTCGGCACCTCCTTCCAGTCCGTCAACTACCCCACCCAGTACATCCGCCACTACGACTACACGGCCTACATCGCCAGCAACGGCGGATCCAACGCCTGGGACTCCACCAAGTCGTGGGCCCAGGACACCAGCTGGCTGACCGCATCTCCCTGGAGCTGACCAGCGACCGGCCTCTCTGAGCGACTCCGGCAAGCACGGCAGCCCCGCACAGGCGGCGGGGGTGCCGTGCTACCCGGTTTCGTTCCTCGGCATGGCCGCGGCCGTGCCACTGTCCATGACCGGCGCGCTGACCATCGGGAGCCCGCCCGCCGGCGCCGCGACGGGCTCCCCGTTCGTCATGTGCTACTTCACCGAGTCACGGAGAGGCCCGGGGACGAACCATGGCCTGCACCTGGCTGCCAGCACCGACGCGCCGCAGTGGATGCCGCTGAACCAGAACAACCCCGTCGCGACCCCTTCATACTGACCAGGCAGGACGGCACCTTCGTCGTCATGGCGACCGACCTGCGCTCCTTCGACAACTACCGCCTGCTGAAACTGCACGACATGGCCACCCACACGTGGACGCCCGAAGCCTCCTGGGACACCTCCCGCGGCCAGTACGCCATCATCCACTCGGCCGTCAACAGCAGCGGCCGCAACATGATCTACGACGTGCCAGACGGCTCCTTGGCCCTGGGCGTGAACGGCGTCAACTACCTGTACTTCAAGGGTCACAACAGCCTCGGCGGTGCGAAGTCCACCTCTCTCGATCCCGGCAGCGTCACCGAATTCACCTCGGGCTTGGCGCCCCAGGGCGGCATCGAGGCCCCGATCCTCGCCCAGGCTTCCGGCGCCTGGTATCTGTGGCGCGACGCCAACGCGGTCTTCTGCGCCTGGCAGCCCAGTGACCTTTCCACCGGCACCTGGACCGCCACCGACCGGCGCGTCCACACCCAGCCGCTGAACTCCAAACACGCCGGCATCCAGCCGATTCCCCAACTTACCGGTACCAGGCACGACGACGGCCGACGGTGTTGACTGGGGGCATGACAGCGACGGAACTGGGACAGGCGCTGCGGCGCTGGCGGGACCGCGTCGCCCCGGACGCGGCGGGACTCTCGGCCGGCGGCCCGCGGCGGGCAGCCGGGCTGCGGCGCGAGGAGCTGGCCCTGCTGGCCGGTATCTCGGTCGACTACGTGACGCGCCTCGAGCAGGGCCGGGCGGCCCATCCGTCCGTGCAGGTGGTCGAGGCGCTGGCCCGGGCGCTGCGGCTCTCCGCCGACGAGCGGGCGTATCTGTTCGGGCTGGCGGGGCTGGTGCCGCCGGGTCCGGACATGGTGCCCGGGTACATCACGCCCAGCGTGCAGCGGCTGCTGGACCGGCTGGCCGGCACTCCGGTGGCGGTCTCCGACGCGGCCATGACCCTGCTGGTGGCCAACCCGATGTACGCGGCGCTGATGGGCGACCCGTCCGAGTTGCGGGGCTTCCAGCGCAACGGCGTGTGGCGGAACTTCCTGAACTGGCCGACCCGGGTGCGGCACACCCCGGAGGAACGCCGCGCCTTCGAGACCGGCATGGTCGCCGAACTGCGCTCCACGGCCGCCCGCTATCCCGGCGACCGTCAACTTCGGCGGCTGATAGCCGAGTTGCGTGCCGGGAGCGAGCGGTTCGCGGAGCTGTGGGACGCGGGGGTCGTCGGCCGGCTGGAGGCATCGCGCAAGACGATCGAGCATCCCCAGGCGGGTCTGCTCACGCTGGACTGCGACCAGCTCCGGATCGAGGAGCAGGACCTGCACATTCTCGTGTACTCGGCCGAGCCGGGCACCGAGGACGCCGAGAAGCTGGCGCTGATCTCGGTGCTCGGCACCCAGAGCCTGTCCGGACGCCAGTGACGCAACTTCTGCTTCATCTCGTCCAGCCTGGCCAGGATCGGGTAGCCGCTGACGCTGAGGGCGTTGCCGTGGCCGGTCTGGCCCCGCGCAGCCCGAACGCCGGCATCTTCGCGATCTGCTCGGCGAGTTCGCGGGTGGCGTTGTCCAGCTCCGCGCGCGGGACGACCCGGTTGACCATGCCCGGACGTGGTCGAGGACCGGATCGAGGGGCCGCCGGCAGGCGCCGACCATGGTCAGGGCCGTGCCGGTGGCGGCGAGGTGGCGGGCGCGCGCCGGGTCGGCGCCGCTGCGGTCGGCCGCGCCGACCAGGACCTGCGCGAAGGTGACCTCGGCGAGGTGCGGAAGGGGATCGAAGACCGGGGTGCGCACGGCGGGTCACCGCGGCGGCGGGAACGACGAAGACGCCCGCGTCGCTGATCACGGCGAGGCGTCCGCCCGGTCGCCGTCGAGTACGTGCCGGGCGGTTCCGTCCAGGATCCAGCCGCCGTCGGCCACCGGGCACTTTGGGGACGGCCTTGTGGACGGTGTCCTGCCACAGCCGTGAGAATGTCATTCTCTACATTGGCAATGAGCAGTCTTTTCCAGATCCCCGACGATGTCCAGACTTGGCGGCACCTGCTTCCCGCTGCAGTGCAGTAATGTTCTCCCATGGCACAGAAGGCGGATCAGCCCGTGAGCACCCCGACCGAGGAACCGGCCTGGAAGCAGCGCGCCGTGGAGCGCTCCACCCAGGCGGCGAAGCGCCGGGCCGAGCAGAGGGTGGAGCGGTTCCTCGACGCGGCCCAGGCGATCACGGCGGAGAAGGGCACGACCGACTTCACCGTGCAGGAGGTCGTCGACCGGTCCAAGCAGTCACTGCGGAGTTTCTACCAGCACTTCGACGGCAAGCACGAGTTGCTGCTCGCGCTGTTCGAGGACGCGATGAGCAAGTCCGCGCAGCAGCTGCGGACCCTGGCCGCCGAGCAGACCGATCCGCTGGAGCGGCTCCGGGTGGTCGTCCAGGAGCTGTTCGAGAGTTCCCGCCCCGACCCGGCCACCCAGCAGCAGCCCCTGTTCACCGACTTCGCGCTGCGCCTGCTGATGTCGCACCCGGCCGAGATGCGGATCGCCAACGCTCCGCTGCTGGCGCTGTTCACCGAGCTGATGCAGGACCTGGAGGACGCGAACCTGCTGCGCTCGGGCTGCAAGCCCAAGCGGGTGGCGGCGCTGACTGAGGAGAACTCCTACAAGTCGCTGGAGGGTGGCC
>NZ_JBEYFC010000552.1:0-5504 GCF_040634175.1 Streptomyces sp. NPDC007162 | reverse complement strand
GACACCGAGTTGTCCACCGGCTCCACCCACAGGGGCAGTGGACAAAATCTCGGCCCTGAGCTGGGCAAACGAGGTTATCCACGGTATCCACAGCCCCTACTACTACTCCCAACTAGAGAGAGCTGGGAATCCGTTTCGAAGAGGGCCCTGTGCACAACTCGCTCTTCGGCCTCTGACCGCGCCTCGTCACGACTTGACCGCGACGGGCACCAGCTGTCAGTGCGGTGCGTCAGACTGGTCCCCGGTGTTCTTCCCCTCCCCGGGGCTCACGACACCGAGTCAGACGACGAAGGCGAAGCAGGGCGAGAAGCGCCGGCAACAGCAGGAGGCGGCTTAGGTGAAGATCCGGGTGGAACGCGACGTACTCGCGGAGGCAGTGGCCTGGGCGGCACGCAGCCTCCCGGCCCGTCCGCCGGCGCCGGTCCTCGCCGGCCTGCTCCTGAGGGCCGAGGACGGCCAGCTGAGCCTGTCCAGCTTCGACTACGAGGTGTCCGCGAGGGTCAGCGTCGAGACCGAGGTCGAGGAGGAGGGCACGGTCCTGGTCTCCGGCCGTCTGCTCGCCGACATCTGCCGTGCGCTCCCCAACCGGCCCGTGGAGATTTCCACAGACGGTGTACGGGCGACGGTGGTCTGTGGATCCTCGCGGTTCACGCTGCACACGCTGCCGGTGGAGGAGTACCCCTCGCTGCCGCAGATGCCGAACGCCACGGGCACGGTCCCCGGCGAGGTGTTCGCCTCCGCCGTCTCCCAGGTGGCCATCGCCGCCGGCCGTGACGACACGCTGCCGGTGCTCACCGGTGTGCGCATCGAGATCGAGGGCGACACGGTCACCCTGGCCTCCACCGACCGCTACCGCTTCGCGGTCCGTGAGTTCCTGTGGAAGCCGGAGAACCCGGAGACGTCCGCGGTGGCCCTGGTGCCCGCCAAGACGCTCCTGGACACCGCCAAGGCCCTCACGAGCGGCGACAGCGTCATCCTGGCGCTCTCCGGTTCCGGCGCGGGCGAGGGGCTGATCGGTTTCGAGGGCGCCGGCCGTCGTACCACCACGCGGCTGCTCGAAGGCGACCTGCCGAAGTACCGCACGCTCTTCCCGACCGAGTTCAACTCGGTCGCCGTGATCGAGACCGCCCCCTTCGTGGAGGCCGTCAAGCGCGTCGCCCTGGTCGCCGAGCGGAACACCCCGGTGCGGCTCAGCTTCGAGCAGGGTGTGCTGATCCTGGAGGCCGGTTCCAGCGACGACGCACAGGCTGTGGAAAGGGTTGACGCCCAGCTGGAGGGCGACGACATCTCGATCGCCTTCAACCCGACGTTCCTGCTCGACGGTCTGAGCGCGATCGACTCGCCGGTCGCCCAGCTGTCGTTCACGACGTCCACCAAGCCCGCGCTGCTCAGCGGCAAGCCGGCGCTGGACGCCGAGGCGGACGACGCCTACAAGTACCTGATCATGCCGGTGCGCCTCAGCGGCTGAGTTGTCCACAGCTGTGCACGGTGCCGTGTGCCTCCTGTGGGTACCCGGCACCGTGGCGCGGTGGGTTTTCCCAGGTGAGCGCCCATGCCCACAACTGTGCGCACAGGGCCGGGATTAGGCTCGGGTGCGGGTACGAAAGTGCCTCTCCTGCCACACCGCGACCTAAGGAACAACTGATGGAGCTCGGTCTCGTCGGCCTCGGCAAGATGGGCGGCAACATGCGCGAGCGGATCCGCCGCGCGGGCCACACCGTCGTCGGATACGACCGCAACCCGGACCTCGCCGATGTCCACAGCCTGGAAGAGCTTGTGGGCAAGCTCAGCGGGCCACGCGTGGTGTGGGTGATGGTCCCGGCCGGCGCCCCGACCCAGTCCACGATCGACGAGCTGGCCGAGCTGCTGGAGCCCGGTGACGTGGTCGTCGACGGCGGCAACTCGCGCTGGACGGACGACGAGCGGCACGCCGAGGAGCTGGAGGCCAAGGGCATCGGCTTCGTCGACTGCGGGGTCTCCGGCGGCGTCTGGGGCCTGGAGAACGGCTACGCCCTGATGTACGGCGGCGACGCCGAGCACGTCGAGAAGGTGCGGCCCGTCTTCGACGCGCTGAAGCCCGAGGGCGACTTCGGTTCGGTGCACGCCGGCAAGGTCGGCGCGGGGCACTTCGCGAAGATGGTCCACAACGGCATCGAGTACGCGATGATGCAGGCCTACGCCGAGGGCTGGGAGCTCCTGGAGAAGGTCGACTCCGTCACGGACGTGCGCGAGGTCTTCCGTTCCTGGCAGGAGGGCACGGTCATCCGTTCCTGGCTGCTCGACCTCGCGGTGAACGCCCTCGACGAGGACGAGCACCTGGACAGGCTGAAGGGTTTCGCCCAGGACTCCGGCGAGGGCCGGTGGACCGTGGAGGCCGCGATAGACAACGCGGTGCCGCTGCCCGCGATCACCGCGTCGCTGTTCGCGCGGTTCGCGTCCCGCCAGGACGACTCGCCGCAGATGAAGATGATCGCCGCGCTGCGCAACCAGTTCGGCGGCCACGCCGTAGAGGCGAAGTAGAGAAGAAGCAGGGCACGGGGAGGCCGGCGAAACCACCATGCACGTCACGCATCTGTCGCTGGCCGACTTCCGCTCCTACGCCCGGGTCGAGGTCCCGCTCGACCCGGGCGTCACCGCCTTCGTCGGCCCGAACGGCCAGGGCAAGACCAACCTGGTCGAGGCCGTCGGCTACCTCGCGACCCTCGGCAGCCACCGGGTCGCCAACGACGCCCCTCTGATCCGCATGGGCGCCGAGCGCGCGGTCATCCGGGCGCAGGTCAGGCAGGGCGACCGGCAGCAGCTGGTCGAGCTGGAGCTGAACCCCGGCAGGTCCAACCGCGCCCGCATCAACAGGTCCTCGCAGGTCAGGCCGCGGGACGTGCTGGGGATCGTACGGACCGTGCTGTTCGCGCCCGAGGATCTCGCCCTGGTGAAGGGCGATCCCGGTGAGCGGCGGCGGTTCCTCGACGAGCTGATCACGGCTCGTTCTCCGCGGATGGCCGGGGTGCGGTCCGACTACGAGCGCGTCCTCAAGCAGCGGAACACCCTGCTGAAGACCGCCGCCCTCGCGCGGCGGCACGGTGGGCGGTCGATGGACCTGTCCACGCTGGACGTGTGGGACCAGCACCTCGCGCGGGCCGGCGCCGAGTTGCTCGCCCAGCGGCTGGACCTGATCGCCGCGCTGCGGCCGCTCGCCGACAAGGCCTACGAGCAGCTGGCGCCGGGCGGCGGCCCGGTCGGGCTGGAGTACAGGCCGTCGGCGCCCGGCGAGGCGCACGCGCGCGAGGACCTGTACGCCCAGCTGATGGCCGCTCTCGCGGACGCCCGCAAGCAGGAGATCGAGCGGGGGGTGACCCTGGTCGGACCGCACCGCGACGACCTGGTCCTCAAACTCGGCCAGCTGCCCGCCAAGGGGTACGCCTCGCACGGCGAGTCCTGGTCGTACGCGCTGGCGCTGCGCCTCGCGTCGTACGACCTGCTGCGCGCCGAGGGCAACGAACCGGTGCTGGTGCTCGACGACGTGTTCGCCGAGCTGGACGCCAGGCGCCGCGAGCGGCTGGCGGAGCTGGTCGCGCCCGGTGAGCAGGTGCTGGTCACCGCGGCGGTGGACGACGACGTACCGCATGTGCTCGCCGGTGTGCGCTATGCGGTGGCGGACGGGACGGTGGAGCGCGTATGAGCACCGAAGGACCTGTACCCGGGAAGGAGCCTTCCGGTGTCGACCTCGCGCGCGTGGCGCTCAGGGCGGCGAAGGAGGCGGCACGCGCGCGAGGCGACGCGGCGCAGCAGAAGAAGCAGGCGCGGCGCGGTGGTCTGCGCTCCGGCGCGCGCGCCGACGGCCGTGACCCCATGGCGCTCGGATCCGCCATCAACCGGCTGATCACGGAGCGCGGCTGGGAGGCGCCGGCCGCGGTCGGCGGGGTGATGGGCCGCTGGCCGGAGATCGTCGGTGAGGACCTGGCCAAGCACTGTGTGCCGCAGCGGTACGACGAGGACGAGCGGGTGCTGGTGGTGCAGTGCGACTCGACGGCCTGGGCGACGCAGCTGCGTCATCTCGCGCCGGCGTTGGTCGCACGTCTGAACGAGGACCTGGGGCACGGCACCGTGCGCCTGATCAAGGTGCTGAATCCGGGCGGTCCGGCCCGGCGCTACGGCCCGCTGCGGGCCCCTGGGAGCACCGGCCCCGGCGATACCTACGGGTGACTTACGTCACGCTCGCAGCCGGGTGCGGTGCCGTCGTACGGCCGTCCCGGCCGGTCGTCGTACAACCGCACGCGGTTGCGAATCGCGACCTGACCCCGGAGTAGCCAAGGGTTGACAGCTGGAAGCGCTGAGTGCCTCCGTGAGCCTCTTGGAGCCCCCATCCGTATATCGGGAGTCGGCGGAGGCGGGTTCAGGGCGGCACATGCGGACTCAGGTACCGGCAAACCCCCATCACTGTCGGCGCTACCGGTAGACTGGGAGACAATCCCGCCCCGAACGTGGGGACCGTCCGGGAAAAGCTGAGCAACGCTGATCAAGGCTTACCAACGCAACATGCCGCAGCCGCTCCGGCAGCCCTCGTCACGGGGGTGACCCCCAGGAGTCCGGCTCGTGCTGTGCCAGTGCCAGAAAGGGCGCTTCGTGGCCGATTCCGGCAACCCCAACGAGAACATCCCGTCCACCGACGCCGGCGCGAACGGTGAGGTCACCGCCTCGTACGACGCCAGCGCCATCACCGTGCTCGAAGGGCTGGACGCGGTCCGCAAGCGACCCGGTATGTACATCGGTTCCACCGGTGAGCGCGGTCTGCACCACCTGGTCTACGAAGTCGTGGACAACTCCGTCGACGAGGCTCTGGCGGGCCACGCGGACACCATCGACGTGACGGTCCTGGCCGACGGCGGCGTGCGCGTCGTCGACAACGGCCGTGGCATCCCGGTCGGCATCGTGGCGTCCGAGGGCAAGCCGGCCGTCGAGGTCGTGCTGACCGTGCTGCACGCGGGCGGCAAGTTCGGCGGCGGCGGCTACGCGGTCTCCGGCGGTCTGCACGGTGTGGGTGTGTCCGTCGTGAACGCGCTGTCGTCCCGGGTGTCCGTCGAGATCAGGACCGACGGTCACCGCTGGACGCAGGACTACAAGCTGGGCGTCCCGACGGCTCCGCTGGCGCAGCACGAGGAGACGAGCGAGACCGGCACCTCGGTCACGTTCTGGGCGGACCCGGACATCTTCGAGACCACGGAGTACTCCTTCGAGACGCTCTCGCGGCGCTTCCAGGAGATGGCGTTCCTCAACAAGGGCCTGACCATCCGGCTCACCGACGAGCGCGAGTCGGCGAAGGCCGTCGCCGGGGCGGACGAGGCGGGCGCGGACGAGAAGTCCGAGGTCAAGACGGTCACGTACCACTACGAGGGCGGCATCGTCGACTTCGTGAACACCGGCAGCACGGAGCCGACGCCCTGCGCGACCGCGGCGAGACGGCGGGTCTGCAGCTCCTGCGACTTGGGGCCGGGGATGGCGGTGAC
>NZ_JBEYFC010000551.1:0-5534 GCF_040634175.1 Streptomyces sp. NPDC007162 | reverse complement strand
CGAGGTCCCGCCCCTGCATGTCGGGCGGGGTCTCCAGCCCGAAGTAGCTCAGCAGGGTGGGCGCGATGTCGATCGTCTGTGCGAGCGCGCCCCGGCGGGTGTCCACGCCCCGGGTGCGTGGGTCCCACAGGAACATCGGCAGATGCACGAGTTCGTTGAACCACGGCATCACCGACTTCGCCCACCAGCCGTGCTCGCCGAGCAGGAAGCCATGGTCGGTGTTGACGATCAGCAGGGTGTCGTCCCACATGTCGTGCTCGTCCATGACGTCGAGCACCCGGCCCAGCGAGTGGTCGCACATCGACACGAGTGCTGCGTACCGGCGCCGTGCGTGCTCGACCTGGTCCGTGGGCTCGGAGACCTTCTGGTAGCCGGGCCAGTCGAACTCGGGGCCGGCGTGGTCGTCCGGGTAGCGGGAGGTGTACGGCTCGTGCACGAAGAAGGGCTCGTGCGGGTCGAAGAGCTCCAGTTGCAGCAGCCAGCCGTCCGCGTCCGCGTTGGTGTGCAGGAAGTGCACACCGGCGTCGACGGTAAGGGTCTGGGAGTGTTCCGCCTCGGTGGGCATATAGGTGCGGTTGATCGCGTCCTGCCGACGCATGGCCGGGCCCTCGCCCTCGCGGAGCCCGTCGACGACGCCCTTCCACGGATCGCCTTCCTGGCCGCGGAAGAATTCCCACGTGGTGTAGCGGGTGTGATACGTCGCCCCACCGTCCTCCCAGTAGTGCGGGTGGTCGGAGGCCAGATGGGTGTGGATTCCCGCGTCCCGCAGGATTTGCGGCATCGAATCGTCGAAGGGCTCCAGCGGCCCCCACTAGCGGTGCAGGAAGTTGTAACGTCCGGTGTGCAATTCCCGGCGGGCCGGCATGCACGGCATCGACCCGGCGTAGAAGTTGTCGAACGTCACCGCCCGGGACGCCAGCCGCGCGAAATTCGGCGCGTCCACGATCGTATCCGCGTACGGACCGAGCATGTGCCGGTTCAAGCTGTCGACCATGAGGATGATGGCACGCACGGGGGGTGTTTCCTTCGTTCAGCGGGTGTCGCGGGCGTTCGGCGGGTGTCGCGGAGAAGCAAGAGGAGATCCGGCGCCCTTCGCATTCTCCGGAGCGTCGAGCAGTACTTGCCTCAACATCTCCAGGCGCTCCAGATAGGCGTCTATCGCCTGCGCCCCGGCCTCGTGGGACCACTCGGCCACGAGCGTCGCCAGGTCCTCGTCGAACGCAGCGGACGTATCGACGGCTTCGCGGCGGTCACGGAAGCGGTAGCGGGCCACTTGCTCGCGACGCGTCGTGAGCTCGGTGTCGATGAGACGCAAAAGCTGCTCGCGCGTCATGAATCCGGCAAAGGCGAGCCGCGTCCCGAAATCCGGGTCCTGGAAACGTGTCGGAGGGCTGTACGGCCCGGTGAGCCAGTCGAGGAAGACGGTCATTCCCTCGTCGGTGATCCGGTACGTCTTGGCGTCGGTGGCACCGGCTCGCTGCTGAACGGTGTGGATCACCCACCCGCTGGCTTCCATTTTCCCCAGTGACCGGTAGACCTGACTCATCTGGGTGTTTGAACGCAGAAAGCGCCCATGAGTGTCGAGGTACTTCTTCAGGTCGTACCCGGTGCTGGGATGCCGGGCGAGAACGCCCAGCAGAATGCTTTCGAGCTTCATCGCTCGCTCCTTACGGCGGCTCCGCGGGACTGTCCCTGCCCGGCGGACGATGCATGCCACAAGTGGAATGGCTAAGATGGGGGGACCATGACACATGTTGAATGCCTCCGCAAGAGTTTGGACAGGCCGGAACCAACAGCATCCGAGGCGCCCCGGTCCGAGGCCCGGTTTCCCGCCGGCTCGTCTCCCGGTGCGCGCTCTCCGCTCCCTCGGTACGCGCAGACCCTCCTGCCCGGCCGGACCGCGCACGCAGAGAGGAAACGAACATGAGACGCGTCCGACCGCGCGAGCCGCGCTCCGGCGCCTCCATACCCTGGTACGGGGAGGGCGAGGAGCCGGACTACCGCTTTTCCCTGGCCAACGAGCGCACGTTCCTCGCATGGATCAGAACCGGGCTGGCCCTGCTGGCCGGCGCCGTCGCCGTCGCCCAGTTCGTCCAGCCACTGACGCACAGCGAAGCCGGCGCGGCGCTCGGGGTGCTGCTGGCCGTGACCGGAACAGCGCTGTGCGCCTCATCTACGGACGCTGGCTGCGGGTCCAGCGAGCTATGCGTCATCACCGCCCGCTGCCGATGACCCGGCTGCTCATCGCGCTGGCCTGGGGCGCGTCCCTGGCGGGCATCGCCGTGCTGCTGCTGGTCTGGAGTGTACGGTGACCACTTGGCACCGCTCCGGAACTACCCCGCACCCCGCAGACCCGCGCGACCCCGGCCTGCAAGCGGAGCGCACCGCACTCGCTCGGCGCCGCACGGCGCTCTCCGCGCTGGTGACCGCGGCACTGACGCTGCGCTTAGGACTGACACACGATGCCCCGCTGGTCACCGCGGCGGGCGCCTGCCTCGTGGCGACGGCGGCCCTGACCACCAGGTCCTCCGGAGTCGGCCGGCACCGGCTGCGGGCCGTGGCGTCCTGCGCCACGGTCGCCGGTCTCCTGGTCACCGCGCAGGCGGCACTGCACGCTCACTGACATCGGCCGCCCATTCGCTCGTAGCCTCGGCATCCACTCTCACCGAAAGGAGCAATGCCGCACATGCCCCCGCACTGCTGCCCGCCCGGTCGGCCCGGCGACCCGTCCGCCGTCCCGGCCCCTGTCGCCTTCGAAGGGAACGGCCAGGGTGACCACGCCTCCGCCATACGGCTCCCCGGCGGAACTTTCCTCATGGGCAGCGAGGACCCCGACGCCAACCCCGGCGACGGCGAAGGACCGGTACGCGAGGTCACCGTGCCCCCCTTCGCCATCGACGCCCACTGCGTGACCAACGAGCGCTTCGCCACGTTCATCGAAGCAACCGGGTACCGCACCGAAGCCGAACTGTTCGGCTGGTCGTACGTCTTCGCCGCCTTCCTCCCCGGCGAACTGCGCCGCGTCTCCCCACGCCCGAAGAGCACCCCGTGGTGGTGCGGGGTCCAAGGAGCGTCCTGGGCATCGCCGGAAGGTCCCGGCAGCGACCTTTCCGGCCGCTCGGACCATCCCGTCGTGCACGTCTCGTGGACCGACGCGAGCGCGTTCTGCCAATGGGAGGGAGCACGTCTGCCGACCGAGGCGGAGTGGGAGTACGCCGCCCGCGGCGGCCTCAGGGGCAAACGCTTCCCCTGGGGCGACGAACTCACCCCCGGCGGCGAGCACCGCTGCAACATCTGGCAGGGCCGCTTCCCTTCCCGCAACACCGCCGAGGACGGCTACGCCGGCACCGCCCCCGTCACCGCGTACCGGCCCAACGGCTACGGCCTGCACAATGTCGCCGGCAACGTATGGGAATGGTGCGCCGACTGGTGGGCCGTGGACCCCTCCCGGGCAGAGGGCTCCTGCCTCAACCCCGCCGGGCCCGGCAACGGCACCGCACGGGTGCTGCGCGGCGGCTCGTACCTGTGCCACGACTCCTACTGCAACCGCTACCGAGTAGCCGCCCGCACCAGCAACAGCCCCGACAGCTCCAGCGGGAATACAGGCTTCCGCGTCGCGTGGAACACCCCTCCCGGGTCCTGAAGGCGGCGTAGCGTGGGGCGCGCGTCGCAGGCGCAGGCATACGCCGCCTCCACATCGAGTCCGGAACCGTGCGCGACGCTGTCCCTGTCGAGAATCTCGTCCGTGCAGGTCAGGCCACATTCCGAGCGGGCACCCGACCGCGTGGAGCGCGACTTCGTCGCCAGCGCGCCGTACCGCTGCTGGGTGGCGGATTTCACGCACGTGGCGACCTGGGCCGGAGTGGTCTACGTCGCCTTCGTCGTGGACACCTTCTCCCGCCGGATCGTCGGCTGGTCCGCCGCGACGTCACAGGAGGCCCGGCTCGTCCTGGACGCTTCGGAGATGGCGCTGTGGCAGCGCGACCGCGATGAACCTCCCCACGTTCGCCACGAGTTGACACATCACAGCGATGCGGGCAGCCAGTACACCAGTTTCAAGCTGGCCGAGCACCTGGACGCGGCCGGCACAGCGGCCTCGATCGGCTCCGTCGGCGACGCATACGACAACGCCCTGATGGAGAGCACGCTCGGCCTGTTCAAAACCGAGTTGATCAAGCCGCAACAGCCCTGGAAGACCCTCTCGAATACGAGACCACCGTTTAACCCATTCTTTTAACCCGATCGGAGTTCCCCTCCGGTTCACCGGCGCCGGGCCGTACCAGCACCAGCGGAAGCTCGTCTTCCGAGGCGATGAGCAGGTCGCTGTGGTCCAGCAGCGGCCGGGGCGCCGTGCAGGCGCGTTCGGCGGTCCACAGTCGGGAGCGGTGGTTGACGTCGAGGCATACCGATCCTGCGGCCGCCGACGGCGGTCGGGCCGTGCTCGACCGGCTGAAGAACGAGGTGAGCACCTGATGCCCGTACCCCCGCTGGGCCTCGTCCGGCGGACCGGCGATCCGCTTCCCGGCCCGGGTTCGAGGAGGGAGCTGGGCTCCGGCTCCCGTAGGGCAACGCAAGCGCGACGGCTGACCATCGAGGAAAGCGTAAAGTGGAGCGCCCAGATCGTCGTGCGGCTGGGGAAGCGCACCCACCGGTTCGACGAACTGCATCGCGAGGTCGACGGGATCAGCCGGCGGATGCTGACCTGCGCCGGCTGGTGCGCGACGGCTTGGTCAGCCGCGCGGCCTACGTCACCGCGCCGCCGCGCGTCGACGACGAACTCGACGGGACGAATCCACCGTCGGCCGCCCGGCGGGCCACCTCGTTGACGGCTGGGCCGGAGTGCCGCCCCGTTCGTTGCCCATGTGCGGCCAGGCGCACCGCACCGTCACTTCGGTACCGGCCTCCCGGACATCGGTTCAACAGGGTCGGGAGAGATGCCGGTTTCGCCGAATGCGTCCACGGCCACCCAGTAGTCCGCATCCGCGTTGAGCGAACGCAGGTCGAGTTCCGTGCGGTCGTAGACCAACCAGCTGTGGTAGAGCTTCTCGGGGTGGCGTCCATAGCGGACGTTGTAGCCGGTGGCTCCGGCGACGGCGTCCCATTCGATCCTGGCGGTGCGGCCGTCCACGCGCGAGGCCCTCGCGCGGACGGGGCTCGGGGCGTCACCGTCGCCTGCGCCGAAGACCCGTACGCCGCTGACGGCGAAGAAGCCGTCGAACGGCATACGACCACCGGTGATGCGGGACGCCGGCACCGCCCGGCTCCTGCCCCTCCTGCCGCGCGGCCGGACCCAAGGCCCGGTGTTCGTCACCCACCGCCGCCTGGCCGGGGGGAGGTGATAAGTCCGCGCGATGTGCGCCCGGCCACCGACCTGGCCCGCCTCTCCTACGGCCAGGCCAAGGCACGCGCCCTGTTACTGGACGAACACACCGCCGTACATCCAGCCGATCAGCACCGCGCTGGACCAGCGGGACGCCACCTACCACCTGGAGTAGGGTCCGGCGCGGACCGGGGCGATACCGCCGGGTAATATC
>NZ_JBEYFC010000550.1:0-5544 GCF_040634175.1 Streptomyces sp. NPDC007162 | reverse complement strand
CGCCTCGACGAGGTCGATGTTGCAGTTCGGGCAGACCGCGCTGACCATGTCGATGTCGAGGGGCACCGCCGTGACGTCCCGGCCGGAGCGGGCGGCGTAGCGCTCGACCAGCTCCTGCGGGGACGGGTGGCCGGGCGCCTCGGCGGTGGTCGAGACCGGCGAGTCGGGCGCGCCCAGCGGCTGGCTGTACATCACCAGCAGGCCCAGGTCGGTCAGTGGGTCGCCGAGCGTGGACATCTCCCAGTCGAGGATCGCCTTGATCGTGTCGTCGTCGCCGATCAGCACGTTGTCCAGGCGGTAGTCGCCGTGGATGACGGCGGGCGCGGGGGAGTCGGGCAGCCGGCGGCCGAGGGTGGCGTGCAGCTCGTCGATGCCGGCCAGCTCCCGGTTGCGGGAGGCGTCCAGCTGCTTGCCCCAGCGCCGCAGCTGCCGGTCGAGGAAGCCCTCGGGTCGGCCGAAGTCGGCGAGACCCACCTCCGCGGGGTCCACGGCGTGCAGTTCCACCAGAGTGTCGACGAGGGAGAGCACCGCGTTGCGGGTGCGCTCCGCGCCGAGCGGGGCGAGCTGACCGGAGGTGCGGTACGGGGTGCCCTCGACGAACTCCATCACGTAGAACGGTGCGCCGAGGACCTCCTCGTCCTCGCACAGCAGCACCGGCCGCGGCACCGGCACCTCGGTCGGGTGCAGCGCGCTGATCACCCGGTGCTCGCGCCTCATGTCGTGCGCGGTGGCCAGGACGTGACCGAGCGGCGGCCGTCGCACCACCCACTTGGAGGTGCCGTCGGAGACCGCGTAGGTGAGGTTCGACCGTCCGCCCTCGATCAGCCTTCCGGTCAGCGGACCGGACACCAGGCCGGGCCGCTCGCGTTCGAGCAGGCCGCGCAGCCGGTCGAGATCCAGTCCGGGCGGGTGGTCGGGGCTCATGCATCGCTCCTACGAACGAATGAACAGGACCCGACTTATGATGCCGACCGGTCGGTATGCCGTCCAGTCCGCGAACCGAACGTGACCGGGACCACCCTACGGTCCGGCCGGGACGAGGCGGCTCCCCGCGCGCGCAGGGCGGGGAGCCGCCGATCGGGGCCGGGCCGGATCAGTGGTCGTCCCAGTGGCCGTCGTGCTCGGCGTGCCGGTGTCCGTCGTGAAGATAGTCGACATGGTCGCCGTGCAGGACGCCGGTGTGTCCGCAGCCGTCGCCGTGCCGGTGCTCGTGGCCGTCGTGGGTGACGTGCGCCTCGGGCTCGCACTCGTCCCAGTGGCCGCCGTGCTCGCGGTGCAGGTGCCCGTTGTGCGCGTAGTCGACGTGGTCGCCGTGCGGCACCTGGTCGTGCCCGCAGCCCGGCCCGTGGCTGTGGCCGTGCGCGGTGTGTTCCTGGTGAAGGGTGGTCATGGTGCTCACCTTCAGGGGTCCGGAAGTCGGGGATGCGGCGGGACGCCGACGGACAGGCTGCCACGCACAAGCCGCATATCAGGTCATTCCGGTTGCGTGGCGTCCGAGTACCCCGAAGGTGTCCTAGACGACCAGTGCCGTGGCGCAGACCGCGACGGCGACCGTGCACAGCACCGCCGCGGTCGCCTGCCGGGGGGCCAGCGCCGGGGGGCGGTCGTCGGCCGCGAGGGCGCTGATGCGGCGGTTGGCGACGAGCAGGAAGCCCAGCCACAGGGCGCAGACGGCCGCGCAGGCGACGACTCCGAGGGCCGAGGTGCCGTCGTGCAGGGCGGCCTTCGCGGCGAGTGTCGCGGCGACGGTGGCGGAGAGCGTCGTACGGCGCCAGGCCAGCCGGGTCCGCTCCGGCTGGAGCCCGGGGTCCCGGGCCGGCCCGGTCACCCCTCCCACCCCGCGAGCACGACGATCACCATCGCCACGGCGACCACGGCGACGACCACGCTCAGCAGGGCCGGGAAGCGGGAGACCGGCAGGTCCTCGCCGCGCCGCATCGCCCGCTCGCAGCGCATCCAGTGGTTCACGGCGCGCAGGGAGCACAGGACGCCCGCGGCGAGCAGGGCGAGCGCGAGGCCGACGCGCCAGCCCCAGCGGAGGTCGGGCAGGAACTGGTCCACGGCGAAACCGCCGCCGATGAGAGCGAGGGCGGTGCGCAGCCAGGCCAGGAAGGTCCGCTCGTTGGCGAGGGAGAAACGGTAGTCGGGGGTCGTCCCCTCCTGCCGTACGACCTCGGGGGCGAACCACAAACGGACGTTCCGCGCGAATTCGATCACACGGAGGAAGACTACCGGGGGTGCGGTGCCGTGGTCCGGTCGGGTGCGGGGCGCTTCAGCCCCGCCACTCCCGCAGCCGGCCCCATGCCGCCACCCCGTCCGGTACCCACTCCCACGCGCCGAGCCGGGACACCAGCTCCTCCTCGCTGAGGAAGTCGTGCCAGGCGACCTCCTCCACCTGCGGCCGCACCGGCAGCTCGCAGCGGACCTCGTACACCGCCGACCACCAGCTCTGCCCGGCTCCGTTGTCGTACAGGAACTTGAACAGGAACGTGGGCCGGGGGAGACCGGTCACGCCCAGTTCCTCCTCGGCCTCCCGCAGCGCCGCGTCGTCGTAGGACTCGCCCGCGCCCACCACACCCCCGACGAACATGTCGTACAGGGAGGGGAAGACCAGCTTGGTGGCGGTGCGGCGGTGGACGAAGATCCGGCCGGACGCGTCCCTGGCCTGGATGAAGACGCAGCGGTGGCGCAGGCCCCGGGCGTAGGCCTCGCCGCGCGGGGCCTGCCCGGTCACCCGGTCGTTCTCGTCGACGATGTCGAGGATTTCGTCAGCAGCGTTCATGCCGCCATCCAAGCAGGCCGACCGGGGAGGGCGTCAGCGCGGCTGGAGGTCGAGGGACCGCTCCCGCGGCGCCGCGCCCCGCGGCATCGCCGGATGCAGCCCGAGCAGCACGATGCCCGCCACGACCGCCGCGAGCCCCGCCGCCTCCCAGGCCAGCGCCCCGGTGTCGGTACGCAGCCGGTCCCCGAGGAAACCCACACCGCACAGGATCCCGGTGAGCGGCTGGGCCGCGGTGAGCGCCGGCAGCGACATCCGCAGCTCCGCCGTCTCGAACGCGCTCTGTACGAGGAGCAGCCCGGTCACCCCGAGCGCCAGGACCCCGTACGGCTGCCAGCCGGTCAGCACCTCCATGATGCCGCCCTCGGAGAAGCGGGTACTGGTGACCCGGGTCAGCGCGTCCTGGACGCCGTAGAGCAGGCCGGCGGCGAGGGCGAGCAGGGTGGGGCCGGCGCTGAGCCTCGACCGCTTGGCACAGGTGGTGAGCACCAGGGCGATGCCGACGACCACGCCGATGATCAGCCAGTGGCGCAGCGGGTCGGCGATCGCGTGTCCGCCGCGTGGCTCGCCCGCCAGGATGAACGCGGTGACACCACCGGCGAGCAGCAGCAGCCCCGCCCACCCCTGGTGGCTGAGGGGGTGCTTGGTCTGGTGTCTGGAGAGCGCGAGGGCGAACAGCAGGTTCGTGGCGAGCAGCGGCTCGACGAGGGAGATCTCGCCCTTGCCGAGGGCGACCGCCCCGAGGACCATCCCGGCCACCATCAGGCCGATGCCGCCCAGCCAGCGCGGCACCTTCATCAGGTCCAGCAGCAGCCGGGGCGAGAGGAAGTCGCTGAGCGGAGCCTGCTGCGCGACGTTCTGCTGGAGCACGAACCCGAAGCCCAGGCAACAGGCCGCGCTCACGGCGAGAACCAGAACCAGTACGGACACGCTGCGTACCTCGATCATGCGGCCGGGCTACGGGGTGCGTAGTGGCCGACTGTAGCGCTGCCGGATGGGTGGTGCTCCGGGAGTACCCGGAACCGGGCGACGGACTCGGTCACGGCGCCCGGGTCGATCGCGGAGGGTGGCGCTGGGCGTCGGACCGCACTGCCATGGTCCGACGCCTGGGCGGCCCGCGCCATGGCGTACGCCACAGCCGGCACCCGAAGCCCTGCGGTCACGGTACGCCAACCGGGGACCCGCCCGCGTCAAGTTCCCTCCGTTCCAAGGTAGTTGAACCAAGGATCAGTAGCGCTCAGCTTGACGCAAAGTCTTGGCGGAGGGTTTGCTGTGCGTGATCGGCCGATGGCAGCCCGACAACCAGGAAGTTCCGCGGTGCCCCCAACCCCGCCCCTCGTAGGCCCAGGCCGGGCCGTCGCCGAAGGTCCCCGCGCGACCACGCACCCCGGATGCGCACACTGTCCGGACGACGCCCTGGACGACGCCGAACTCATCTCCGCCCGCGCCGCGTTGGCCCAGGGCCGCTGGCAGTCCGCCCGCTCCCTGTTGCTCCACACGGGTGAGGACTGGGACCGCCGGGGCCACCGGGTCACCGTCCTCGCCCGCGAACCGTACGCCGTCGCCTGGTCCCGCGAGTGGCTGCTGGCCGAGCCCGGCGCGGCCGGCGCCGCCACCCTGTACGCGCTGACCCTGGTCCGGCGGGCGCTGCGCGGCAAGGAGCCGCCCGAGCGGGCCCGCGAGGCGTGCGGCAGCGCCGCCGCGCTCGCCCCCGCCGACCCCACCCCGTGGCTCGGCCTGCTCCTGCTGGCCCGGCACCTCGGCACCGACGAGGAGGTCCGGCGCGCCTTCGCCGAGGTGCGCCGCCGCCACCCCGAGCACCATCACGCGCACCACCTGATGGCCGCCCGGATCGCGGAGACCGAGACACAGGGGTCGTACGAGCTGTGCGCCTTCGCGGAGCGCTCGGCCGCCGCGGCCCCGGCGGACTCCCCGCTCGCCATCCTCCCGGTCGTCGCCTACACCGAACGGCACCGGGTGCTGGCCGCCACCGGAGGGGCGCCCGCCGATCCGGCCGGCGCCGGGCACTGGGCCGAGCCGTCCGCCCGGCGCGCGCTGAACGCGGCCTTCGACTGGTGGCTGGAGTGGGGCATCGAGGAGCACCCCCGCCGTCACATCGACCTCAACCACCTCGCCCACGCCACCTCGGGCGCAGGCCGCTACGCCGAGGCCGCCGCCCTGTTCCAGCGCATCGGCCGGCACACCACCGAGGTGCCCTGGTCGTACCCCGACCGCGACCCCTGCGAGGCATTCCGGACGGCCCGGGCACGCGCGCTGGGAGGTTCATGAGAAGAGGTTGTGGATTTCTTACGGCCGCCGGTTTTCGGGACCACGTCCGCCCCAACGGTGTTCGAATGAGTACGTGAACTCTGAACTGTCCGAGGAGCCACGGCACACCGAGCAGGGCAGCCCGGTCGGCCGCCGGGTGTTCCTCGGCACCGTCGGTCTCGGTGCGCTCGGCGTGGTGACCGCGCCCGTGCTGCAACGGATCACCGAGTCGGTACTCGGCACCTTCTCCGGCAAGGACCCCACCGGCCTGACCGGACTGCTCCCGAACGGCGGCGGGTTCCGCTACTACTCGGTGACCGGTTCGGTGCCGGACAAGAACGCCGCGAACTACCGGCTGCGGATCGGCGGCCTGGTCGACGAGCCGCGCACCTACAGCCTCGCCGACCTGCGGGCCCTGCCGCAGACCCGGCTGGTCAAGGACGTGCAGTGCGTGACCGGCTGGCGGGTGCCCGACACGCCCTTCGAAGGCGTGCGCC
>NZ_JBEYFC010000549.1:0-5621 GCF_040634175.1 Streptomyces sp. NPDC007162 | reverse complement strand
AGGCCGAGTTGCGGCATGTCCAACGAGACCGTGGCCTCCTGGGTGTGGTGGGGGTCGAGGTTGACGACCACCAGAACCGTGTCCGAGCCGGTCCGCTTGCTGTACGCGAGGACGGAGTCGTTGTCCGTGTGGTGGAAGTGGAGGTCGCGCAGTTGCCGCAGCGCCGGGCTGGCGCGCCGGACGGCGTTGAGCCGGGTGATGAGCGGCGCGATGCCGTCCGTTTCCGCGCGCTCCCAGTCCCGGGGCCTGAGCTGGTACTTCTCCGAGTCGAGGTACTCCTCGCTGCCTTCCTTGAGAGGGGTGTTCTCGCAGAGTTCGTAGCCGCTGTAGATGCCCCAGGTGGGGGAGAGGGTGGCGGCGAGCACGGCACGGGCCTCGAAGGCGGGGCGGCCGCCGTGCTGGAGGTAGGCGTGCAGGATGTCGGGGGTGTTGGCGAAGAAGTTCGGCCGCATGTACGCGGCGCTCTGCCCGGCGAGTTCGCCGGCGTACTCGGTGAGTTCCTGCTTGGTGGTGCGCCAGGTGAAGTAGGTGTAGGACTGCTGGAAGCCGATCTGGGCGAGGGTGCGCATCATCGCGGGGCGGGTGAAGGCCTCGGCGAGGAAGATGACGTCCGGGTCGGCCGCGTTGATCTCGGCGATGACCCGTTCCCAGAACACCACGGGCTTGGTGTGGGGGTTGTCGACGCGGAAGATCCGCACCCCGCAGTCCATCCAGTGCCGCAGCACCCGGACCGTCTCGGCGACCAGGCCGTCCATGTCGGCGTCGAAGGCGACGGGGTAGATGTCCTGGTACTTCTTCGGCGGGTTCTCGGCGTAGGCGATGGTGCCGTCCGGCCGGTGGTGGAACCACTCGGGATGTTTCTCCACCCAGGGGTGGTCCGGCGAGCACTGCAACGCGAAGTCCAGCGCGATCTCCAGACCGTGGGCCTCGGCCTGCCGGACGAACCACCGGAAGTCCTCCAGCGTGCCCAGGTCCGGGTGCACCGCGTCATGGCCGCCCTCGGGCGAGCCGATCGCCCACGGCACTCCCACGTCCTGCGGGTCCGCGCTCAACGTGTTGTTGCGGCCCTTGCGGAAGGTGGTTCCGATGGGGTGGATCGGCGGGAGGTAGACGACGTCGAAGCCCATCGCCGCGATCGCGGGCAGCCGCCGGGCCGCGGTCCTGAACGTGCCGTGCGGCCGCTCGGGGGTGCCCTCGGAACGCGGGAAGAACTCGTACCACGAGCCGTACAGGGCCCGTTCGCGCTCGACGAGCAGGGGCAGCGGCTCGGAGGCGGTCACCAGCTCCCGCAGCGGGTGGCGGGCCAGCACCTTGTCGACCTCGGGGGTGAGGGCGGCCGCCAGCCGCCAGGGGGCGGGCCGTTCCTCGTCGCGCAGGGCGGCCGCCGCGGCCAGCAGCACCTCCCGTTTCCTGGCCTTCGGCACCCCGGCGGCGGCGCGTTCGTGGAGCGCGGCGCCCTCCGCCAGGACCAGCTCGGTGTCGACACCCGCCGGGATCTTGATCCGGGCGTGCCGGCGCCAGGTGGCGACCGGGTCTCCCCATGCCTCGACCTGGTAGGTCCAACGGCCCGGTTTCCCCTCGACGGTGACGGTGGCGCCCCAGCGGTCGGTGCCGGGGGCGAGCTCCCGCATCGGGGTCCAGGGGCCCGGACGGCCCTTCGGGTCCTTCAGTACGACGTTCGCGGCGACCGCGTCATGGCCCTCGCGGAAGACGGTCGCGGTGACCTCGAACGACTCCCCGACGACCGCCTTGGCGGGCCGGCGCCCCTGCTGGACCAGCGGACGGACGTCGAGGACGGGTATGCGGCCGACGGCGGTGACCGTGTCCGCGGGGGGTGGCGCGCCGGATGACGTGCCTGGTGCCGGGGGCGCCGACGTGCGGGGACCGACGGGTACTGACGAGTGGTGCTTGGCGGGCATGACCGCTCCTGTCCGCGGCAACGTGGTGGTGTGGGCGGATGGGTGGTGGGGAGGTGGGTCCTGCGTGTACCTGAAGGGTCTACCTGTGCTGGGTATCTGTCCTGTGTCCGTGGGGTGTACCGGAGGAGCCTTCCCACCCTATTCGGGTGGGCAATCCGGCACTTTGTTAACTACTCAGCCGTATGTCTACGTACAAGACCGGTCCTGTTCCGGACACCTGCCCGCTCGACGCCCCCGCAATCAGGGCCTTGTCATCAAGGACCGTTCGGCACACTGCCGAAGTATGGCTCGATTCCACCCCGTACCGGGCGTCGGCGCCCTTCACGCCGAAGCACGGGTCCGGGGCGGCGGCCCACGGCACCACCCCCGGCACCGGTACCGTCGTGACAGACGCGAGCCGCACACCGCCGTACGGCTCTCACCGCGAACGCACGAGGTGGAATGTGAAGGCGATCCGTCGGTTCACCGTCCGTCCCGTTCTCCCCGAACCCCTCCGCCCCCTCAGCGACCTGGCCCGCAACCTGCGCTGGTCCTGGCACGCCGAGACACGTGATCTCTTCCAGTCCGTCGATCCCGAGCGCTGGGCCGTCTCGGAGGGCGACCCGGTGCGGCTGCTCGGCAGCGTGCCCCCCGCGCGCCTCGCCGAACTGGCCTCGGACCGACGCTTCCTGCGCCGGCTGACAGCCGTCGCCGACGATCTGGGCGACTACCTGACCGGCGACCGCTGGTACCAGTCGCGGCCCGAGACCGCCGGACTCCCGGCCGCCGTCGCCTACTTCTCACCCGAGTTCGGCATCACGGCGGCCCTGCCCCAGTACTCCGGCGGCCTCGGCATCCTGGCCGGCGACCACCTCAAGTCGGCCAGCGACCTGGGGGTGCCGCTGATCGGCGTCGGCCTGCTGTACCGGCACGGCTACTTCCGGCAGACCCTGTCCCGGGACGGCTGGCAGCAGGAGCACTATCCCGTCCTCGACCCCCACGAACTGCCCGTGGCGCTGCTGAAGGAGGCCGACGGCACCCCGGCGCACGTCTCCCTCGCGCTGCCCGGCGGCCGGCTGCTGCGCGCCCGGATCTGGCTGGCCCAGGTGGGCAGGGTGCCGCTGCTGATGCTGGACTCCGACGTCGAGGAGAACGACCTCGGCGAGCGCGGGGTCACCGACCGGCTCTACGGTGGCGGCAGCGAACACCGGCTGCTCCAGGAGATGCTGCTCGGCATAGGAGGAGTGCGCGCCGTACGCACGTACTGCCGGCTCACCGGGCACGCCGAACCGGAGGTCTTCCACACCAACGAGGGACACGCCGGCTTCCTCGGCCTGGAGCGCATCGCCGAGCTCGTCGCCGCAGGGTCGGACTTCGACGCGGCACTGGAAGCGGTCCGGGCCGGAACCGTCTTCACCACCCACACCCCCGTCCCGGCCGGCATCGACCGCTTCGACCGGGAGCTGGTCGCCCGCCACTTCGGCGCCGACGCCGAACTGCCGGGCATCGACGTCGAGAACGTCCTGCGGCTCGGCATGGAGACCTACCCCGGCGGCGAGCCCAACCTGTTCAACATGGCCGTGATGGGGCTGCGGCTCGCCCAGCGCGCCAACGGCGTCTCGCTGCTGCACGGCAACGTCAGCCGGGAGATGTTCGCCGGACTGTGGCCGGGGTTCGACCCCGACGAGGTGCCGATCACCTCCGTGACGAACGGGGTGCACGCACCGACCTGGGTGGCCCCCGAGGTGGTGCGGCTGGGCGCCCGGCAGCTCGGTGACCGGCGTACCGAGGAGGCGCTGACCGTGGGCGGCCCGGAACGCTGGGACGCGATCGCCGACATCGCCGACCAGGAGATCTGGGAGCTGCGCCGCACCCTGCGGGAGCAGCTGGTGCTGGAGGTGCGGGAGCGGCTGCGGGCCTCCTGGCGGCAGCGGGGGGCCGGAACCGCCGAGCTGGGCTGGATCGACCAGGCCCTCGATCCGGACGTCCTCACCATCGGATTCGCGCGCCGCGTCCCGTCGTACAAGCGGCTCACGCTCATGCTGCGCGACCGGGACCGGCTGATGGACCTGCTGCTGCACCCGGAGCGCCCGATCCAGATCGTGGTGGCCGGGAAGGCGCACCCGGCGGACGACGGCGGCAAGCGGCTGGTGCAGGAGCTGGTCCGGTTCACCGACGACCCGCGGGTGCGCCGCCGGATCGTCTTCCTGCCCGACTACGGCATGGCGATGGCCCAGAAGCTGCTGCCGGGGTGCGACATCTGGCTGAACAACCCGCTGCGCCCCCTGGAGGCGTGCGGGACGAGCGGGATGAAGGCGGCCCTCAACGGCGGCCTCAACCTCTCGGTCCTGGACGGCTGGTGGGACGAATGGTTCCAGCCGGACTTCGGCTGGGCGATCCCGACCGCGGACGGCGCCGGCACCGACCCCGACCGGCGCGACGACATCGAGGCGGACGCCCTCTACGACCTTCTCGAACAGCGCGTCACCCCGCGCTTCTACGAGCGCGGCCGCACCGGCCTGCCCGACCGCTGGATCGAGATGGTCCGCCAGACCCTCACCCTCCTCGGTCCCAAGGTGCTGGCGGGCCGGATGGTCCGCGAGTACGTGGACCGTCTCTACACCCCGGCGGCCCACGCCCACCGGTCCATGACCGCGGACGCGGCCCGTGAACTGTCCGGCTGGAAGGACCGGGTGCGGGCGGCCTGGCACGGAGTGACGGTCGACCACGTGGCGACCACCGCGGCCCCGGCCACCGCCGAGCTGGGCGCCACCCTCGCGCTGCGCGTCCGCGTCCGGCTGGGTGCACTCACGCCCGACGACGTGGAGGTCCAGGCCGTCTCCGGCCGGGTCGACCCCGAGGACCGCATCACGGACGCGACGACGGCCCCGCTGAAGCCGACCGGGGGCCCCGACCTGGAGGGCAACTGGACCTACGAGGGCCCGCTGTCCCTGGACCGCACCGGCCCCTACGGCTACACGGTCCGCATCCTCCCGTCCCACCGGCTCCTCGCCTCCGGCGCCGAGCTGGGCCTGGTGACGGCTCCTTCGGAGAGCGCCGCGGAGGGGGCCGGACTACTGATGCGCTGACCGCCGGCCCCGACACGCCAAGGGCGGACGATCCCTCCCCGGCCTTCCCCGCCCTTGGCCGTCAGAACTCCGGTTGCACGTCCGCGCACAGGCGGCGCAGGACCGCTCCGCACCTGCGGGCGTACGCGTGCTGGAGTCCCCGGGTCGCCGGGCCGGCCGCTCTGGTGTACCACTTGGCCGGTCTGCTGAAGGCCGCGACCGTCAGCCAGACCGTGCCGTCGCCGGTGCGGTCGACCACGAAGGCCTCCTCGCCGGACTCGGGGTGCCCGGTGAGGGTGCCGTAGGCCCAGCCCGCGCGGCGGGACTCGTCCAGGGTCCAGACGATCCGGCAGGGTGCTTTGACGAGGCCGGCGAGGGTGACCGTGACGTCCGCGCCGGGGGCCGCCCGGTCGGCGGCGGTGTCGATGCCGACGCCCAGCGCGCGGTGGAGTTCCCAGGTGAGGACGGCCTCGGCGGCGCGCTGGAAGACTCCGCGCCCCTCGCCTATGCGCGTGCGCACGTGAAGCGGGTGGAAGCCCGGCGGGCAGGCGGCGAGGTTCTCACGGGTCGCGCCCACCGCGTCGTACGTGAAGGACATGGGAGACAAGGGTAGGGCGGGCCCCGGGGACGCCTGGGTCCCGGGGCCCGCCCGATG
>NZ_JBEYFC010000548.1:0-5639 GCF_040634175.1 Streptomyces sp. NPDC007162 | reverse complement strand
CCTGGACCACGTACAACTTCTCCGCGCTGTGGGTCGGCATGGCCCACAACACGGCGTCCTGGACCCTGGCCTCCGGGCTGATCGCGGTCGGCATGGACTGGAAACAGGCCGTGTTCACCATCGCCCTGGCCAATCTCGTCGTCCTCGTGCCGATGCTGCTCACCGGGCACGCCGGACCCAAGTACGGCATCCCCTTCCCGGTCTTCGCACGCGCCTCCTTCGGGGTGCGCGGCGCCAACCTCCCCGCCGTCGTGAGGGCGTTGGTGGCCTGCGGCTGGTTCGGCATCCAGACCTGGATCGGCGGCGAGGCGATCTACTTCCTCGCCGGCAAGCTGATCGGCGACAGCTGGGCGAACGCCTCGCACATCGGCGGCTACGCCTGGACCATGTGGCTGTCGTTCGCCCTCTTCTGGGTGCTTCAGGTCGCGATCATCTACCGGGGCATGGACACCATCCGCCGCTTCGAGAACTGGGCCGCGCCCTTCGTCCTCGTCGGCGCCTTCGTGATGCTGATCTGGATGAGCCACAAGGCCGGCGGCCTCGGCCCGCTCTTCGACCAGCCCTCCAAGCTGGGCTGGGGCGGCGGCTTCTGGAAGATCTTCTGGCCCTCGCTCATGGGCATGATCGGCTTCTGGTCCACGTTGTCCCTGAACATCCCCGACTTCACCCGGTACGGCAGGAGCCAGAAGGCGCAGACCCGCGGACAGGCCCTCGGCCTGCCCACCACGATGACCCTGTTCGCCTTCCTCTCCGTCCTGGTGACCTCCGGGTCGCAGGCCGTCTACGGGCAGCCGGTCTGGGACCCGGTCCAACTGGCCGCCAAGACCGACAACGTGGTGGGTCTGCTCTACGCCCTGGTCACCGTCCTGGTCGCGACCCTGTCCGTGAACATCGCCGCCAACCTGGTCTCGCCCGCCTTCGACTTCTCCAACATCGCGCCCAGGAAGATCAGTTTCCGCACCGGCGCACTGATCACGTCGGTCCTCGCGGTGCTGATCTTCCCGTGGAAGCTGTACTCCGACCCGCAGGGCTACATCTTCACCTGGCTCGGGCTGGTCGGCGGTCTGCTCGGCACGGTCGCCGGCATCCTCATCGCCGACTACTGGCTGCTGCGCCGCACCCGCCTGGACCTCACCGACCTGTACCGCACGGGCGGCCGGTACTGGTACGACGGGGGCTGGAACTGGCGGGCGGTCGTCGCCTTCCTCACCGGCGGCATCCTCGCGATCGGCGGGGCCAGCTTCAAACCGCTGATCGACGGCCGGCCCGTCCCGGCACTGTCCCCGCTCGCCGACTACGGCTGGGCGGTCGGCCTCGGCACGTCGCTGGTGCTGTACCTGGCGCTGACCCGGCTGGTGCCGCCCAGGGAGTCCTGACGAGTGACGCGCGAAGGGCAGCCGGGCCCGTCGGCTACTGGCTGCCCTTCAGCGCGGTCACCGCGCTCTTCGCGGCCTTGATGGCGCCCTTGTTGATCTCGTCCGTGTCCGGCGCCTTCTTGTTCTCGAAGTCGCTGCCGTTGTAGGTGACGATCACCAGCGCGTTGGAGACCTGGGCCATCACCACGCCCTCGCGGGTCTGCTGTTTGTCCTCGGTGGTCAGGTTCACCACGGAGTAGCCGTTGTCCCCGAGCCCCGGCACCGCCCCGCCGCCGCTCTTCTCGGCGACCCGGTCCTGGTACTCCTTCGCGGCCGCCGCGTCGGAGTCCATGATCTCGAAGGAGACGTCGAGCCAGCGGTAGTCGTACCCCTTGAGCGCGTTCCAGGAGCAGGTGCGGCGCAGCTTGGTGTCCGTGGAGGGGATCTCCTTGCCGGCCGTCTTGGCGCCGGGCACCAGCGACGTCACGGTGGCCGCGGGGATGGAGCCGCAGGGGGCGGGGGAGGTGGCGTACGTCTTCGTCGCGGCCGCCCCGGTCGTCGAGGACGACGACGGGGCGTCGCCCGTCGACTGGCCGGCCGACTGCTTGGTCGTGTCACCTGAGGTACCGGCTGTCGCCGTCGTGTCGGGACCCGACGCCATCGCCCAGCCCGCACAGGCGAGCACGGCGACCGGCGTCAGGCGCGCGGTGAGGGCGAGCGGCAGTGGAAGAGATCGCAAGTCGCACTTCTCGCTGGGGACGGGGTGCGGAGGAGTCCACACTGTGGACGGGACGCCAGTCTCACACGACTCCCTGTGGGGTGGAAGTGGAATCGGTGCCTTGCCTGTGAGGCTGGTGTGGTGCCTTGTCGACCTCCTCCGACGGCCGTCCCGTACATCCGGAATGTCGTGCGGACCGGGTCCCTGTACATCCGGAATGTCGTGACTGCGGCGGGCGGTCGAAGGTGACCGGAGTCACCGTCGGTCGCGCGAGTTGCCGAAGAGCAGCCGGTAGCAGATGAGGAGGACCAGGGAGCCGGCGATCGCGGCGCCCCAGGTGTAGAGGTCGAAGAAGTGCTTCTCCACCGGGCGGTCGAGGAAGCGGGCGGAGAGCCAGCCGCCGACGAAGGCACCCGCGATGCCGATCAGGGTGGTGCCGATCAGGCCGCCCGGGTCGCGTCCGGGCAGCAGGATCTTGGCGATGGCTCCGGCGAGGAGGCCGAGGATGATCCAGCCGATGATGCCCACGTTGGTTGTCCTCCCGGTACGGGGTGGTGCCCTGCTGACTTGCCTTGTTGCGCAAGCTTAGGAACTGTCGCGGGCGTCCGGGGTGCCTGCTGCCGAGCCGTCGATGGACTGTCACCCGCTCATGACAATGCGGGGGACGTGTGGCGGACTTCGCGGGGAGGCCGTCACCGGGCCGGTGACCGCACGCCTACACTGAGTGGGCGTCCGTGCCGGAGCTGTGACGGGAGGGAGTGGGCTGTGGGGGAGAACGCCGGTGGCTTCATGGACCCTTCCGACGGGGTGCTCACCGAGGCGGCAGCGGTGTTCGGGCTGCTCGCCTCACCGGCCCGACTGCACCTGATGTGGGCGCTCTCGCAGGGCGAGAGCGATGTGACGTGCCTCGCCGACCGCGTCGGCGGCGCGCTGCCCGCGGTCAGCCAGCACCTGGCCAAGCTCAAGCTGGCCGGTCTGGTGCGCTCCCGCCGTGAGGGGCGGCGGCAGATCTACTACGTCGACGACCCGGATATCGTGACCGTCGTACGGGTGGCCGTCGGCCAGCTGACGGCTCGCTCGGGGCAGGTTCCGGCGCCCGTGCGCCGACTGCGCGAGGCGGGTGTCTGAGCGCGCCGGATCGTACGTGCGTATGAGGGGTGACGGAATGGGCGTGCCGGAGGTTCCATGACATCCCTCACCTGTGAATTCAGCTGGGCTCCGTGCTGTCCGGGCTGTGGGTTTGTTAGATTGCGCAATCACGCAACCCAAAAGGGCCCGGCTCGGGGCTGCCCGTGCCCCGCCGCGGCCGCCCGGCCGTACCCGCCGACGGACCCGACCGTTCATGGGAGTGGAAGATGACCGACCCGTGGGACGGCCCGGGAGGCCAGGCCACACGCCGCCGTACCGACCAGGTGCCCGGCCAGCGTGGTGCCCTGCCCGACGGGACACGGCCGACCGGAGGCCGGGCCGCGGCCCGGCAGGCGGCCAAGTCCCGCGGCGGAGGCGGCGGAAGCAGGGGCTCCCGGCGTGCCAGGCCGGCCGGGCGCGGCAAGCGGGTACTGAAGATCATCGGCCTGTGCACGGCGGTCCTGGTGCTGGTCACCGCGGGCGCGGGCTGGTGGTTCTACCAGCACCTCAACGGCAACATCAACAGCGTCTCCCTCGACGGCAAGGGCGGCACGGAGAAGGCCGACGCGTTCGGCCGGACCCCGATCAACATCCTGGTGATCGGCTCCGACGGCCGTACCAGCAAGGCGGACTGCAAGCTCGGCGGCGGCTGTTCGCAGACCGGCGTCCAGACCGGCAACGGCAACGCGGACGTCGAGATGGTGGTGCACATAGCCGCCGACCGCTCCAACGCGACCGTCATGAGCATTCCCCGGGACACCATGGTCAACGTCCCGGCCTGCAAGGACGCCGCGAGCGGCCAGTCCACCTCCGGCTACTACGGCCAGGTCAACAGCGCCCTCGAGTACGGTCCCGCCTGCCAGGTCGACACCATCCACCAGCTCACCGGCATCCCCATCGACCACTTCGTCAAGCTGGACTTCTCCGGCGTGGTCAAGATGTCCGACGCGGTCGGCGGCGTCTCCGTGTGCGTCAACGACAACGTGTACGACACCTACTCGCACCTGAAGCTCTCCAAGGGCACCCACACCCTCAAAGGCCAGGCGGCACTGGAGTTCGTCCGCTCCCGGCACGGCTTCGGCGACGGCAGCGACCTCGGCCGTACCGTCTCCCAGCACCTCTTCCTCAGCGCCATGATCCGCAAGTTCAAGAGCGCGGGTACGCTCACCGACCCCACCGCCGTCTACAACCTCGCCGACGCGGCCACCAAGGCGCTCACCGTGGACGACGGCCTCGGCAGCGTCAAGAAGCTGATCTCGCTCGCGGCCGACGTGAACAAGGTCCCCACCAAGCGGATGACCTTCACCACCATGCAGACCGCACCCGACCCGACCAACAGCAACCGGGTGGTGGTGGGCTCGGGCGCCAAGGACCTGTTCGCCACCATGGCCAACGACCAGTCGCTGACCACCAGTTCGGGCAAGAAGTCGTCGGCGGCCGAGGCGACCGCGAAGCCCTCGGCCACCACCGCGTCCGTCCCCGCCGCCCAGATCGCCGTGACCGTCGAGAACGGCACCACCATCACCGGCCGGGCCTCCGCGATCGCCACCTACCTGATCTCGCAGGGCTTCAGCACCCGCACCACCACCGCCAACGCACCGAGCTCGGCGACCACGACCAGCGTGACCTACGGCTCCGGCGACAAGGGCGAGGCGGCGACCGTCGCCAAGGCCCTGGGCGTGCCCGGCTCGCACGTCAAGCAGGGCACCGGAACCGGCGTCGTGCTGGTCATCGGCAGCGACTGGACGAGCGGCACCAGTTTCCCGGCCACCTCGGGCGACACCAAGGCAGCCGTCTCCAACGCCAACGCCTCGACCGCCGACGACTCCAAGACCTGCGCCAAGGTCAGCCAGTACAAGACGGTCAGCCTCAACGGCGTGCCGATGACCCCGGCCCAGGCGTACGCGGCGGCGCGGAGCAAGCCCGACTCGGACCAGTGAGGCGGGTGCCCGCCGCGGCGGGCAAAGACCGTGAGAGATCGTGCGGCGGAGGATTGCGCGCGCGGCGACCATGAAAGCATGTAGCTGCCAGGCAGTTCGGGCGGTGCCCGCTCGGCAGCCTCTGTTCGGGCAGCACACAGCGGTCGGTCGCGCGAGCAACGAGGTGAGAGATGCAGTTCACCACCCGCCCCACCCTCCAGGGCACCTTCGGCATGGTGTCGTCCACGCACTGGCTGGCCTCCCAGTCGGCGATGGCGGTCCTGGAGACCGGCGGCAACGCCTATGACGCAGCCGTCGCCGGAGCGTTCGTCCTGCACGTGGTGGAGCCGCACCTCAACGGGCCGGCCGGCGAGGTGCCGATCCTGCTCGCCCCGGCCGGCGGCGAGGTGCGGGTGCTGTGCGGGCAGGGCGTGGCCCCGGCCGGCGCCACCGCCTTCGACGACGACACCTTCGACGCCATGTATCTGGTGACCGCACTGGGCGAGATCCCGGAACCAC
>NZ_JBEYFC010000547.1:0-5648 GCF_040634175.1 Streptomyces sp. NPDC007162 | reverse complement strand
CTGTCCACCGAGGACCGCGAGGGCCTCGCCAAGGAGCCCCGCACGACCCTCAACCGGCTGCTGTTCCCGGCCCCGACCCGCGAGTTCGAGGCCCACCGCCAGACCTACGGCGACACCAGCGTCCTCGACAGCAAGGACTTCTTCTACGGGCTGCGCCCGGGCAAGGAGTACGCGGTCGACCTGGAGCCCGGCGTCCGGCTGCTGATCGAGCTGCAGGCCGTCGGCGAGGCCGACGAACGCGGTATGCGCACGGTGATGTCGAGCCTGAACGGCCAGCTGCGGCCGATCCAGATCCGCGACCGCGCCGCGGCCTCCGACATCCCGGCCACCGAGAAGGCCGACCGCGGCAACCCGGGGCATGTCGCGGCCCCGTTCGCCGGAGTCGTCACCCTCGCGGTGACCGAGGGAGCGGAGGTCGAGGCGGGGGCCACGGTCGCCACGATCGAGGCCATGAAGATGGAGGCCAGCATCACCGCCCCGAAGGCGGGCCGGGTCTCCCGGCTCGCCATCAACCGCATCCAGCAGGTGGAGGGCGGCGACCTGCTGGTCGAGATCGCCTGACCCCGAAGACGGCGAGCGACGCACCAGCCCCCGCCCAGCCCATCCACGGCCACGCCACGGCTGTCGCGGTCTCCCCGGCGACCGCGACAGCGCACCCGCCCCTGCGTCGCCGCTGTGCGCGCCGCGGTTGACGCGGTGATCCCGGCGTCCGCGACGGCGCGAGCCCACCGCGGCGTACGCGGCGTCGGCCACCGTACCTGCCCCGGTCGCCGCGTCCCCCGCTACGAGCGGACGAAGTGGGCGCGCAGTCGCGCCTTCAGCAGGTTCGGGTCGCGTTGGGTGAGGTAGGCGGCGCCGGCCACGTACACGTCCCGGCCCTGCACCGCCAGCGAGGTCGGGTTGGACAGGCCCTCCTGCACCGTGAGGACGGTGGCGCGGGTGCCGTCCGGGCGGACCAGGACGACCTCGTTGGAGGGGTTCAGCGCGGCGAGCACGAGGTCGGAGTGCCCGGGGAAGACGAAGTCGTCGACGCCGGTGAGGCCCGTCGCCCTCGTCTCGACGGTCCCCGCCGAGCCGTCCTCGCCCACCGGGATGCGCAGCAGGGTTCCCAGGTCGCTGTCGGTCACCCAGACCGCGTCCTTGTGGACCTTGACGCCGTTGGCCCCGAACCCGCCGGCCGGGCCCGGCAGGTGGGCCAGGGCGCTGCCCGTGGCCCACGCCGTGGGGGTGCCGCCCGCCTGCGGGACGCGCCACACGGTGCCGAGCACCGAGTCGGCGGCGTAGAGCACACCGTGCCGCTCGTCGAGGGCCAGACCGTTGGGCAGGCCGTCCGACGGCAGTGCGGCGATCTGCTCGGGCGTGCCGCCCCCGGCCGGGACGCGCCAGATGCCGGTCCTGCCGGTGCCGGTGGCGTAGTTGACGTACAGCGTGCCGTCGTGGGCGCGGGCCAGGCCGAGCGTGACGGCGCTGTTCAGCAGGGGAGTGCGGGGGCTGCGCTCGGCCGGCAGGGTGGCGAGGACGCGGACCCTGCGCTCCCGGGTGACCCTGGCGACCTGCCGGGCGAACGCGAAGGACACGTCGACCGAGCCGCCGCGCTCGGCGACGACGTTCTCGGGGGTCTGGCCGGCGGCCAGATCGAAGTGCGCGATGACACGGGGGTTCGAGACGAGCGGCTCGTCGCTCGCGGCCGGAGCCGTCGCGAGCAGGCCGATCACGAGCGCGGCCGGGGCGACCACGGCCGTGCGGGGGAATCGGGGCATGTGACCTCTTTCGACGGGAGCGCAGGGCTCCGGCGTACCGGTCACACCAAAATGACGGCCCCTCGGCCCCTTGCGAGGTCAGCCCCGGCCGGGACGTCGCCCGCCCGGCGCACGACGTGGCCCCGCATGCCGCGCAGCCGGGTGACGGTTGCGCTCAGTACCACAGCGGGATGGTCATGACCTGCGTGAATCCCTCCGGCCTCGCGCCGGAGTAGGTCATGCTCAGCCGCGTGAACTGCTGGACGTCCGGGTGCTTCTTCCACGCCGTCGGGCGGTCGAGCCGTACCGTCACGGGGTAGCGGTGGAAGGTACCGGCCGCGCAGTACGGCTTGCAGTCGTTCACCCAGTTCACACCCTGGGCGACCGCGCTGTTGTCGTTCCACCGGACCCAGTGCATACCGGCGAGCCGGCTGTTGCCGTCGCCGCACGCCAGGATGAAGTCGGCGGGCCGGTACCGCTGGTGCCACAGGCAGTCGACGAGTACGGGGTGCCGGGCCGCCCGCGGCGCGGCCGGCGTCGGCGGCGTCGCGGAGGCCGTCGTCATGCCTGCCGTGAGCAGCAGGGCCGCCCCGAGTCCGATCACCGTTCCCAGCACTGGTCTGCGCATGGTCGCTCCCGCCCGTTCCGCCGTACATGTTCTCTTCGACGCTACGACCGTCGCGCGAGATGTACCACTTGCGGAGTAATCACCGCCCAGAAGGGTGAAGTGCCGGTTCCGGTGCGCGCGGATTCAGCCGTGCTTGACGGTCAGGCCGTAGAACGCGACCCGGGCGCCGTCGGTCGTGCTGTCGGAGGACGACTGGTTGTACGAGCCCGCCTTGAAGTACTGCTTGTACTGGTGGAAGGAGGACGGTATGGCGTAGTGGGTCGTGGTGCCGTTGACGGTCAGGTCGATGGTGTTCCCGCCGGAGACCGCGATGGTGTACGTCCAGGTCTTGCCGATCGGTACGTGGCCCACGCTGTGCGGGGTCTGGCCGCCGTCCGGGGAGTTCTCGGTGCCCAGCACGATGTCGCCGCCCGAGTGGTAGTACAGCTCCAGCAGCGGCTTGGTGGAGGAGCCGCCGGTGCCGAGGTGGATCTGGCCCACGCACACGTTCTTGGTCACCGAGACCACCCGCAGTGTCGCGCTCATCCTGTGGCTGCCGCTCAGCGACCAGTCGGCGGCGCTGCCGTCCCGGTTCATCTCGCGCAGTTCGGAGCGGGCGTAGCTGGAGTTCGGGGTGGTGACGCCCTTCTCGGGTGCCCAGAAGGTCATCGCCCCGTCGCGGGTGTCGGTGTAGAAGTACGCGTCCTGGTAGCCGTTCGCGCCCTGCAGCCGGGACGAGGGGATGGTGGTGGGCGAGCCGGGGGAGCCGACCGGCTCCTGGAGCTGCCATACGGACAGGTCGAAGTTGCCGCCGGGCGCGACGCCCGGGTTCGCCGCGTCCGCGCGGCCGCCGGACAGGACGGTGAGAGCGAGGGCGAGGCCCGCGGCGGCGGGCGTCGCGAGCAGCCGGGAAGGGTTCACGGGGGGTCCTTTCGTCAGAGGGCTGCTCCGGAGCCCACCCGACGAGGTTCATGTGGGTGAACTCCGGATGCATCCGTAACCGTCGATGACCCGTGAAGCTAAAGGTCCGGACCAGCCCCGTCAAGGGTTCAGCAGGCGCCCTCGTCCTGCCAGGGGCCCCACTCCGAGGCGCCGGGCACCTCGTTCTGGGTCCACCACTTGGCCTTCCAGTTGTGGCTGTTGTACGAGACCTCGTTCCCGGCCGTGTACACCGCGGTCGCGCTCCAGGCGGTCTTGCACGAGGTGGGCGTGGGTGTCGGGGTCGGCGTGGGGGTGGGGGTGGTGGTCGGTGGGGTGACTCCGGCGAACTTCACCGAGTACTTGGCGAAGTCCCAGGCGCCCTGCGCCACGCTGGAGCAGGTCCCGGACGTGGTGCCGTTGTTGTCGACCGGGGTGCACGGGCGGTCGCGGTTCAGGGACCAGAACGTGAAGCGGTCCATGTTGTGGCTCGTCGCGTAGTCGAGCACGGTCTGGAAGTCGGCCTGGGTGAAGTACTCGCCGGTGTCGCTGCGCCCGTTCATCCCCGAGAAGCCCTCGTGGGCGTAGGCGGTCGCCTGGTCCCAGCCGAAGGTGGACTGCAGGATCGAGTTGAAGTTGGTGAGCGCGCCGGTCTGCGAGGCGGCCCCGCTGAAGCCGCCGTCGAACGGCATGATGGAGAAGTTGTCGGGCGTGAACCCCTGCGACTTCGCCTCCAGCAGCATCTGCTTGCCGAACCACCCGGTGCCGTCCGCCGTGCCGGGCGTCGTCACCGACACGTACAGGCCCGGGTTGTTCTGCTGGAGGATCTTCGCGGCGCCGATCTCGTTCTTGATCGCCGCGGTGTTCTCGTACTCCGGCTCCTCCAGGTCGAAGTCGATGGCGTGCAGCCCGTACTTGGTGATGACCTGCTGGTAGGCCGCCGCGGTGGAGGCCGCGTCCGCGCAGGTCTGGCCCAGCTTGGTGCCGCCGTAACCGCCGATGGAGGCGGAGACGTCGCCGCCCTTGGCCCGGATCGTGTTGATCACCGACTGGACGGCGGTGTCCGAGGAGACCGCCGCCGTGCCGCCCCAGGTGGGCGAGCAGCCGCCGCCGTTCGGGGCCAGGACGAACGCCAGCTGGAAGGCCTTGAGGCCGGTGGCGTCCATGATGGCGGCCGCGTCCGGCGGGTTGTTGTCCAGCGGCATCAGATAGGGGGCGGCCGCGTACCACCGGTTGCTCAGCGCGGTGGTCGCGCCCGAGGCGTTGCTCGCGACGAGCGCGGTGGTGCCGGCGGCGGCGAGGGTGACGGCGGCGGCCGCGCCCAGACATGCGCGAAGGGGTCTCACTGGTGCCTCCAGGGGGCGGGGAGGTGGGGTGGGTCCCAGCTTCCGAAGCTGTCGCGCTCACGTCAATGAATTGGACTGGACCAAAGCCCCCTTTGGACTAGACCATGCGATTTCTTTACTCGGCCGGACGGAGCAGTTCCAGCGTCCCGAACCGCACCTTCACACCGGGTGACCAGAGCACGCTGACCGGCGGCCCGGCCATCGCAGGCAGGCCCGCCGCCGCCACCAGCTCGTCGTCCAGCCCGAGGAGTTCCGCCCGGTGCAGCGGCCAGGGCGCATGCTCGTTCGGCAGGTGCGCGGTACGGCCGTGCCAGGTCACGTGCAGCCCCCAGCGCGCGGTCAGGAAGTGCTCCAGCGGCGAGGGCTCGGCGATCGGCGCTCCGATCCGCACGACCGCCCGGCTCGCGGCCGCCGGGCGCCGCCGCCGGCAGGTGTAGGTGATCACATCGCCTTCGCGGCGCAGGAGCATCGCGGACCAGACGTACGGCAGCCCGAACCCCATCCGGCCCACCAGCACCGGGATCAGCCGGGTCGCGTCGAGCGACCTGAACACCACCCCGCGCCGGCCGTGCCCGTCCACCGAGTACAGCCGTACGTTCGTCTCGCAGAAGGTGCCCAGGTACGGCAGCCCCGGGCCCGGCCCGAAGCCGGTGCCCCGCATCAGGAACGGGACGAGCCCGACGTAGGTGACCCCGTCCAGGGTGTCCGGCCGGGTGCCGGCGGGCAGCAGTCCTGCCACGTGCTCCGGCTCCACCGGCCAGTGCAGGAAGGTCAGCTGGTGCCACTGCTGCACCATCGTCGGCCATCGCACGGGCCGCGGGGTGGACGGGGTTGTGGGCTCGGTCGCCGCGGTCTCCATGGCACCGGTGATAGCACGCCAGTGCGGTCCGGCAGGAGCGTTCCGGGGCACTGCTCGGGCACACCCGGCGGAACGGGCCGGGTCTCCTCGTGCACACCTGCCCTTGCATCAGCCTGCCGGCTGACCCTCGCGAGAGTTGCGCACCGAGAGCGGCTGACATCTCCCGCAGGGCCGGCGTC
>NZ_JBEYFC010000546.1:0-5672 GCF_040634175.1 Streptomyces sp. NPDC007162 | reverse complement strand
AGCACTCCTCGTTGAGCGGGATGCGGACCGCGTTGGCCTTCCAGTCGGCGATCGCCTTGATGGCGGCGTCGTCGACCGGACCGTCCCAGATGCCGGCGCAGGAGACCGCCGCGTGCAGCGGGCCGAGCGTGTCCTCCGTGCTGCGGACGAAATCCCGTACGGCTCGGGCGTCGGCGACGTCGACACGGGCGGTGAACACGCCCGCGCCCTCCTTCTCGGCCTCCTGTGCCACCGACCGGGCCGCCTCCTCGTCGGACCGGTAGCAGAACGCGACGTCGAAGCCGTCCCGGGCGAGTCCGGTGACCACATGCCGGCCGATGCCCCGGGAACCGCCGGTCACCAGCGCCACCCTGCGAACCTTCGTCTCCACTCAGCTCTCCTCGTTCGTCGCGGCGGCGAGCAGTGCGCAGCCGGCCGTGCCGTCCCGGTCCACAGCCGTCACCAGGGCGAGGGCGCCGGGCGGCGTCCCGTCGGCGTCGAGCAGCGACAGCACTGCGGCGAGTTGCATGCCGGTGGTCGCCGCGGAGGTGTCGCCCAGCAGCGCGCGGCTGCGGAGCAGGCGGGGTCCGGCCGAGCCGAACACGTCCGTGATCGCGGCCTCCTCGGCGCCGGCCAGTTGCCCGCCGGTGTCGGCCGGAGCCACCACGTGCACGTCCCCGGCCCGCGCGTCGGCCTGCCGCAGGGCGTCGCGCACGCACTGGGCCAGGGCACCGCGGGCGTCCGACGGTTCGCCGAAGGCACGGAACCGGGTGGCCAGCAGCCGGGCACGTACCCGTCGGCCGGCCGCCCGGGCGTCCGGTGCGCTCTCCAGGAGGAACACCGCGCCGCCCTCGCCCAGCGGAGACGTCCGGTCCTCGCCGTCCCGGCCGTGCCACTCCAGCCAGGCCCGCTGTTCGGAGTACTCCTCGGCCGCCCCGCACAGCACCCGTGCGCAGTGGCCGCCACGGTGCAGCCGGGCGGCGTAGCTCAGCGCGGTCAGTCCGGTCAGGCGGCCGCCGGCGATGGTGGTGTTCGGCCCTTTGATGCCGTGCCAGATGGCACTCTGCCCGGCGGCCCGGTTCATCACGGTGTTCGGGAAGCGGGCCGGGTCGACGTGGTAGGGGCGCTCCCCCACGAGCGAGTCGCGGGTGAAGTCCATGATGCTCTGCACACTGCCCGAGCCGGTGCCCAGCACCAGCCCGGTGTCCTCGGGCCGGGACGTCAACTCGGGCCCGCCGTCGGCCAGCAGCAGCCCGACGGCGGTGACCGCGATGCCGGTGACCCGGTCCATGGTGCGGGTGCCCTTGCGGCCGATGTGATCGGCCGCGTTGAAGTCCGGTACGAGCGCGCCCTCGGTGAACGGCCCTGGGAAGGCGGCCCGGTCGAGGGTGCCGATCGCGCTGCGGCCGGCCCGGACGCCCGTGCGGAAGGGCTCACTGCCCACGCCGTACGGGGACACCGCCGACCAGGTGGAGACGACCAGTGCGGGCATCAGGCGGCCTCCCGGTGCCGGCCCAGGATGAGCACGGCGTTGTTGCCCGCGAACGCGAGCGCGTTGTTCTGCACCACGGTCAGCTCGGCGGGGCGCGCCTCGTTGGGCACACAGTCCAGCCCGCAGTCCGGATCCGTTTCCCGGTGGTTGATGGTGGGCGGAATGAAGCCCTCGGCGATGGCCAGGGCACATGCGGCCGATCCCAGGGCACTGGCCGCACCCATGCTGTGCCCGACCATCGACTTGATGGACACGGTGGGTGGCGGCGTGTCGAAGACCTGGCGGATGGCGCCCGCCTCGGTCACGTCGTTCGCCTTGGTACCGGTGCCGTGGGCCGAGATGAAGTCGACGTCCGCCTCGGTGATCCCGGCGTTGCGGTGGGCCAGGGCCATACAGCGGGCGAGACTGTCCTGGTCGGGCGCGACGGGATGGTGGGCGTCGCAGGTGAGTCCGTATCCGAGGACCTCGGCGTAGATACGGGCGCCGCGCGCGCGGGCGGACTCCAGGCTCTCCATCATGAGGATGCCCGCCCCCTCGCCGGTGAGGATGCCCTTGCGGTGCCGGTCGAAGGGCTGGCACACCTCGGGAGCGATGGTGCCCAGCCGGTAGAAGCCGGCGAAGGTCTTGCGGCACACCGCGTCGGCTCCGCCGCACAGGGCCACATCGACATCGCCCGCCCGGATCGCGTCGTAACCGCTGCCGATCGCGTAGTTGCCGGCCGCGCAGGCGGTGGGGATGGTCAGGGCCTCGACGTCGGTCAGCCCCAGTTCGCGGACGATGCTGGTGGAGAGCCTGCTCGCGTGGGCCCGGCGAGCGATCCCCGGGGTGAGGTGCTCCGGCCCCCTGTCGAGCTGTTCACCGACGAGCAGGTCCAGGTCGCGGGACTCCGCGTCCGTGGTACCGACCGACACCATGGTCGGCCGGCTGCGGAGTTCCTCCACTCCGATGCCCGCGTCGGCGACGGCCATGTTGGCCGCCGCGACGGAGAACTGGGTTGCCCGGCCCAGTTCCTGCGGTCGGAACGCGCGGATCCACTCCGCCGGGTCGAAGTCCGCGACCTCGCACCCGTAGGAGTGAGCGAAACCGCTGGTGTCGAAGGCCGTGATGGGCTTGGCCCCACTGCGGCCTGCCCGCAGGCCGGCCAGGAACTCCTCGGCGCCCAGGCCGATACTGGTGACCAGGCCGAGTCCGGTGATCACCACCTGGCGCGGCCTCTGATCGTTGTCGTACACCCTGCACTCCAGTCCCTCACGCCCGACCCGGGCGGGCCCGGCCGGGCAGCACCCGCTACTTGGCGGCCACGGCCTCGTCGACGACGGTGACCACGGCGTCGAGGTTGACCATGCGGGGCAACACGCTCTGGTCGAGGTCGATCCCGTACGTCCGCTCGAGGTTGGAGAGGATCTCGATGGCGCCCATCGAGTCGGCCTCGTGGTCCTCCTTGAACCGGCTGGTGCCGGTCATGTCGGACGGCTCGATCTCGAGGATGTCGCAGATGATGCCCTTGATCTGGGTACGCCGTTCGGCGCTGGTGGCTGCAGTAGTCATGCAGACGATGCTGGAGCAAGCGGCTGACAGTCCACTGACCGCGAACTGACGTGCTGACGGCGGCGGCCGAAAGGCGCCTCAGTCAGAGCCGGGCACGTTCTGCGGCGGCTTCGTCAGGTGGCGTTCGACCTCGCGGAAGTCCTCGGAGTGGGCGACCATCCACGACCAGAAGCGCGGGATGGTGCGGGCGTAGTCGCAGTAGTAGCGGCGTACGTTCTCCACCAGCGTCGCCACGGTCGAGCGGGAGAGCGACCCCGTGCGCCACACCAGCAGCAGCTCGCACACGTGGGCGCCGGTGACCGGAACGAGACTGACGTCCTTGGTGGCACCGGTGGGCACGGTCAATGCGGCGACTCCCGCCTCACGGACCCAGCTCATCGCCTCGTGATGTCCGCGCACCCGGTGCGCCGGCGCAGGCCGGCCTTCGACGAGGTCGGCGAAGGCCGCGTCCTCGTGGTCGTGGAACCAGTGCCCGCGCGCGTAGCGCACCCAGTCGAGGCAACGGACCTCGGCCGCGCCGACAGGTCCGCCCGCGGACAGCGGGTGGCCGAGCGGCAGTGCCAGCCACACCGGCTCGCGGACCACGACCGCCGTGCTGAGAGGCAGTTTCCTGAAGTCGGCCGACTGGCGGTCCGGTGGACCGGGCACCAGCGCCAGGGTGAGCAGTCCCTCGGCGACCGCGCTCATCGCGTCGACCGGATCCACCGTCTCGGTCTGCACCTCGGCGGAGGGCAGGCACGCGGCTATCGCGTCCTTGAGGGTGGGCGGCGTCCACTCCACGTTCCCGACACGCAGCACCTCGGTGCTCTGCGCGGCCACCTCGGCGATCACGGCGTCACCACGTCTGGCCAGGTCCACGAGCATCGGGATCAGCCGTTCACCGAGAGGGGTGGGCACTACGCCGTGATGTGATCGCACGAACAGTTCCCCTCCGAACTCGCGCTCAAGTCGGCGCAGTTGGGAGGAGAGGGCAGGTTGGGGAAGATTGAGCTGGGTTGCGGCCGACGATATGCTCCCGGCACTCGCGATAGCAGCTACGAGTCGGGCATGCCGTAACTCGACACGCATTGCTGGCCCAGCCCCCAGTCCCGGACAACACGACAGCGCGTTCCGCCCCGTTGCAGGGGCACACGCTGACTTCAACGTTACCCCAATGTAACTGAATCACGCCGGTCACGGGATCTCGACAAAGTCATGTCCTCGCCAAGACGGAGGAGCGGGTCAGCCGATGAGGGTCAGGGAGCCCCGGGGAAGCCCCAAGGCGTCGTCCTGGTGAAGGATCGCCTGGTACACCGCGTGCAGAGAACGCCCCGGCTCCACACCGAGGTCGTCGGCCAGGCGCCTGCGGGCCTGGTGGAACACGTCGAGCGCCTCGGTCTGCCGGCCGTCGCGGTACAGGGCCAGCATCAGCAGCTCGCTGAGGCGCTCGCGGCCGGGATGCTCGGTGGCCAGCTGACGCAACTCCGGTACCGGCGCGCCCTCCACGCCGGCCGCCAGCTTCGCGGTGACCCAGTCCTCGTAGGTGGTGAGCCGCCGCTCTTCCAGGCGTACGGACGCCGTTCGGCAGCGGAACCCGTCGCTGACGTCCAGCAGGGCCGCGCCCCGCCACCTGCCCAGCGCCTGCGCCAGCACGTGCGCCGCCGCCTCGGGGTCCCGGCCCAGCAGGGCCGCCCCCTCGTCCGCGAGGGCCACGAAGTGGTGGGCGTCGACCGATTCGGGCGGGACGTCCAGCAGATAACCGGTTCCGACGGTGCGTACGAGCTCCCGGCCCTCCCTCCCGGCAACGGACGCCAGGAGCTTGCGCAGCCGGGTCACATTTGCCTGCAAAGCGTTCTTCGCGTTCGCGATGTGGTCGTCACCCCACAACTCGTCCACGAGCTGGTCGAACGGAACAGATTGGCCCGGAGTCAGCGCCAGCAGGGCGAGCACCGAACTCACCCTTTTCGAGGTCACACCCCAGCTCCGCGTGCCCCGAGTGAGCAAAATTGCACCAAGTATATGGATCTCCACGATTCGACACCCCCGTCTTCGTTTGATCCACATCCTCGCCCCCCCGCGTGGCGGCTGAGAAATATCAAAGTTCCGGCTCCCCCATACCGGGGAGATATGACAGCGGAATAAGCCACTCCGGAATGCTTTCCGGCCCAGAACTGTGCTGGGCCGCTCGACTTGCGAGCGGCCCAGCACCTGGCCTCCCCGGGGGATTGGAAGGCCGTTCAGTACGGCTGCCTGTAACGACAGCCGTGGCTCAGATACGCCCCGACTCCTGCGGACGGAACGAAACGACCGTGTCGGAACCAGCTGATCCGGTCTGCTTCGGACGGCCTGATCGCACCCCTCGCGACGGCCACCAGCTCGCGTCGCCCAACAGGGTCAGGATCGACGGAAGGATCATGATCCGCACGATGAAGGCGTCGAGCAGGACCGCGGCGGCGAGGACGAAGCCCATCTGCTTCATCTCGACCAGGGTGAGGAAGACGAAGCTGGCGAAGACGGTGACCATGACCACGGCCGCACTGGTCACCACACCCGCGGAGCTGCCGATCCCCTCGATCACGGCCCTGCGGGTGTCCAGGCCGCGCAGGCGTCGGCGAGACCGCGGATGGCCTCCGCGAACTGCCACATCACCGCCGGGTCCTCGGGCGAGCCGAAG
>NZ_JBEYFC010000545.1:0-5733 GCF_040634175.1 Streptomyces sp. NPDC007162 | reverse complement strand
GTTGCCGGCACGCCGGCCCGTACCACTCGTTCACCAGCCGGTCGGCACTGCTGGTGTGAGGTGGAAAGGCCGGCGTGAACAGCAGGTGCGTGCCGTTGGCGGTGCCCGGCCGTACGAAGCTCTGGACCTGGCCGGGGCGGACCCACAGCAGGGTGCCGGGGCGGCAGGGATAGGTCACGAAGTCGATGGCGTGTTCGCCGCTGCCCTGGGTGATGAGGGTGAGGGTGTGGAAGTCGACCCGGTGCACCAGGTCGGACCGCCTGCCGCGGTGCCGGCGCCGTTCGTGCAGGGTCGCGAGATCGATGATCTCGAAGCCGGGGACGCGTTCCTGGGGAGGATTGAAGTCGAGCCGGAGGATGGCATCGCCTCCCGACAGATCGGCCGTGTCAGGGTCGGCGGGAAACATCGCGATCTCCACATGTCCTCGAATTACCATGCCGTGTCTTCATGGTATCTCGCCTGCCTGCGGCTTTGCGGCAAGAGTGGAGGTGAGCGAGACGGCGGAAGGCCGTCATCCACCGCAAGGAGCATTCCCATGAACGGTACGGTCACGGTCCTCGACAAGGGCACGGTGCGGATCCACAGCTACATGTCCCCGGCCGACACCTTCCACACCACCACCCAGCTGATCGAGACGCCGACCCGGATCATCGCGATCGACGCCCAGCTCCTGCCCGCCTACGCGGACGAGGCCGTCGCGTACGCCAAGGGACTCGGCAAGCCGCTGGACCGGCTGATCGTCACCCATGCCCACCCCGACCACTACAACGGCGCCGCCCGCTTCGGCGCCCCCGTCCACGCGCTGCCCCAGGTACGGGAGCAGATCCTGGCGCGCGGCGACAGCCAGCTGCCCACCGGCCTGGTCATCCCGGTCGCCGACTTCACCCCGGACGTGGCGCTCATCCCGGGCATCGAGGTCATCGACGGCGTCCCGTTCGTCTTCGAGGCCGTCTCCGGCGGCGAGGCCGCCGACGAACTCCTCGTCAAGCTGCCCGAGCAGGGCGTCCTGATCGCCCAGGACCTCGTCTACAACGACGTCCACCTCTACCTGGGCAACAACGACATCACCGGCTGGCAGCGGGCCGTCGACGCGCTGGCCGCCGAGTCCGGCTACGACACGATCCTCGCCGGCCACGGCCTGCCCACCGGGCCGGAGGTCTACGCGCAGGTGCACCGCTACCTCGACGACGCCCGCGAACTGCTCGGCGACGACGGCCAGGCGTACAAGAAGGCGATCGTGGACCGCTATCCCTCCCACGTCGGCCCGTTCATCATCGACATCGCCAACCGGTCCCTCTTCCCCACCGGTAACTGAGCACCCGCCTCCCCCTACCTCCAACTCCCTTCCACTCAGAAGGACTTGTCATGCCGTCAGTTCGTCTGCGCCACCCCCGCGTTGCGGCCGTCGCGGTGGCCTCGCTGTTCGTGATGGGCGCCGCCGCCCCGGCTCTCGCCACCCCGCACGCGAGCGGGAGACCCACCGCCACCTCCGGGCACCACCACGCACCCCTGCCCACCAGTTACACGATTCCCGGCGACAAGACCTACCCCGAGGGCATCGCACGCCAGCAGGGCACGCCCTTCTTCTACGTCGGCAGCACCAGCGACGGCACCATCTACCGCGGTGACATCCACCAGAGCGCGACCAAGGTGTTCCTGCCGGGCGGAAAGGACGGACGGACCTCCGTCGCGGGCATGAAGACCGACCGCGCGGGACGGCTCATCGTCGCCGGCGGCGCCACCGGCAAGGTCTTCGTCTACGACACCCGCACCCGCGCCCTACTGCACGTGTTCGACACCGGCCGTACCGACACCTTCCTCAACGACGTGGCCCTCGCCCCCAACGGCGACGCCTACATCTCCGACTCGATCCACCCCGCGCTGTGGCACCTCACCGCCGCCGAGCTGAAGAGCAAGCAGATCCAGCAACCACTGCACGTGGGCGTGGACCTCACCAACTCCCCGATGGTCTACGACGACGGGTTCAACGGCAACGGCCTGGTGGTCACCGGCGACGGCCGCTACGTCCTGCTCGCCGACTACAACGACTACGCCTTCTACCGCGTCGACCTGCACACCCACCAGGTCGTCCCGATCGACCTCGGCAGCGCCAAGGGCGTCTCCGGCGACGGCCTCCTGCTGAGGGGCGACACCCTCACCGCCGTCACCGAACTCGACCACCCCGAGGGCCAGATCAGCGTCCTGAAGCTGAGCCACGACTACACCAAGGCCGAACTCGTGCGCACGGTCCACGGCCACGGCATGCACAGCCCCTCCACGGCCGCCGTCGACGGCCACGACCTGCTGATCGTCAACTTCCAGTTCCAGATCACCAATCCGGTGCTCCCGTTCAACGTGGTGCGGGTCCACGTCTGACAGCCAGCAGGCACAGCGCCAGAAAGGACACCATCCTCATGAAGATCACCATCATCGGCGCCGGCAACATGGCCCGAGGCATCGCCACCCGCGCCCTGGCGGGCGGACACACGGTCACCGTCACCGCCAAGGACCCCGGCAAGGCCGTACGACTCGTCGACGAACTGCGCGGGCAGGCAACAGGCGAAGGCCGGATCGCTGCCGCCGACGCATCTGCCGTCGACACCGCGGACATCGTGGTCCTCGCCGTCCCCTTCGACGCCGCCAAGCAGCTCGCCGCCGCCTACCGAGAGCAGCTGAGCGGCAAGGTGCTGGTCGACATCAGCAACCCCGTCGACGCCTCCCTCGACGCACTCGTCGTCGCCCCGGGCACCTCGGCCGCCCAAGAGATCGCCGAGGCCGCCGGACCGGACGTACGTGTCGTGAAGGCGTTCAACACCACGTTCGCCACAACCCTGATCGCAGGCGAGGTGAACGGCACTGTGCTCGACGTCTTCATCGCCGGTGACGACGAGGCCGCCCGTAAGCAGGTCGCCGACCTGGTCACCTCCGGCGGGCTGAACCCGGTCGACGTCGGCGCGCTCAGGCACGCCCGCGAGCTGGAGGGCTTCCAGCTGCTGCACATGGCACTGCAGATCCGCGAAGCGGGCCACGGCTGGGCGAGCACGATCAAGATCGTCGCCCCCTGAGCCGTAGCAGTACCACCCCATCGAGCCCCACTGCCGGCCCGCGACCCCCACGGGCCGGCAGTGGACCGTCAGCAGAACCCCACCAGGAGAACCACCCCATGCGCGTCCGTACCTCCCTGACCACCCTCGCCGCGACCGCGGTCCTGCTCGCCTCCGCGGCCACCGCAACCGCGGCGACCCAGCCGCTCTCGGCGCCGCACATCACCAACCACTTCCAGCTGGCGGCCTCGCAGCAGCCCGAGAACATCACCGTCGACCACACCGGGGCTGCGTACCTGACCTTCTCCTTCGCCCGGCAGATCGTCCGCGTCACTCCGGGCAGCCGGCCGCACGTCCTGGCCACACTGCCCGCCCCCGCCAGGGCGAACACCCCCAACCTGGGCAAGGCGTTCGTCGGGGGCATCGCCCGCGCCGACGACGGCACCCTGTACGTCACCTACGCCACCGGCACCGCCGACCTCACCGGCGTCTGGGCCGTCCGCCCCGGTGGCCGCCCGCACCGTATCGCCGCCCTGCCCGCCGACGGATTGCCCAACGGCCTCGCCCTCGACCAGCACACCGACAAGCTCTACGTCACGGACTCCGTGCACGGCGTCGTCTACCGCCTCCCCGCGTGCGGCGGAAAGGCCACCGTCTGGGCCAAGGGCACGCAGCTGGAGCCCACCACGTTCGCCGGCGCCAACGGCCTGAAGCTGCACAACGGGGCCGTCTGGGCCACCAACCTCGACCGGGGCACCGTCCTGCGTATCCCGGTCACCGCCAAGGGCACCGCCGGAAAGGTCCAGGTACGGGCCACCGGCATGCCGTCCATCGACGACTTCGCGTTCACCGGCCACGGCGACACCCTGCTCGCCGCCCGCGACGACAACCAGGTCGACCTCGTCCGCCCCGACGGCACCCGCACCGCCGTCCTCACCCCGGCCGACGGTCTTCAGACCCCCACGTCCATCGCGGTCCACGGCAGCAAGGTGTATGTCCCCAGCGCCGCCTACATGACCGACAAGGACCCCAACCTGCTCATCGCCCGCCTCGGCCGCTGACGCGGCCGGCGGGACGCATCCCACCGGCGCCGGTGCCGCACCGACCGCGTGGCGCCGGCCGGTGCAGAACCGGCAGCACAGTGGTCCGCGCGGTCCGCTCTCTCCGACAGCCCTGGAAGCGACATGTCCGAACCCTCCCCGACCAGCAGCGCCGGGACAGCAGACACCCTCCACGCGCCGTCCCCGGACCGCCATCCGCGCCGTCTGCCCCTCGTCCTGGTCCTGGGCTCCCTGACCGCGCTCGGCCCGCTCACCATCGACCTCTATCTCCCTGCCCTGCCTCAGGTCAGCGGAGATCTCCACGTCTCACAGGCCGTCACCCAGCTCACCCTCACCGCCTTCATGATCGGGATCGCGCTGGGCCAGCTGGTCATCGGGCCCCTCAGCGACACCCTCGGCAGGCGCCGTCCCCTCCTGACCGGCCTGACCGTGTACGTCGCGGCGAGCCTCCTGTGCGCCGTCGCCCCCAATCCCACGGTCCTCATCGGCATGCGCATGGTCCAGGGCCTGGCGGGCGCCGCCGGGATCGTCATCGCCCGAGCCGTCGTCCGTGACCTGTACGACGGACTCGGCGCCGCCCGCCTGCTCTCCTCGCTGATGCTCGTCTCCGGCACCGCGCCGATCCTCGCCCCCGTGCTCGGCGCCCAACTGCTGCGCCTGACCTCCTGGCGCGGCGTGTTCGTCACCCTCACCGTGCTGGGCCTGATCATCCTCGCCGCCACCGCGACCCTGCTGACCGAGACCCTGCCGGCACACCAGCGCCGGCGCGGCGGGCTCCCCGACACCCTGCGCACCATGCGCGACCTCGTCAAAGACGGCCGCTTCTCGGGCTATCTGCTCACCGGAAGCCTCGGCTTCGCCGCCCTGTTCGCCTACATCGCCGGCTCCTCCTTCACCCTGCAAGAGGTCTACGGCGCCTCCCCACAGACCTACAGCCTGCTCTTCGCCCTCAACTCGGTCGGCATGGTCGCCACCGGCCAGCTCAACGGCAAACTGCTCCTCGGCCGTTTCCCCTCGCACCGCATCCTGGGGGCGGGCCTGGCCGTACTCGCCACCGCGGGCACCGCCCTGGTCGTCCTGGCCACCCTCACGCACGTGGGCCTGCCCTGGATCGCCGGCGCGTTGTTCTTCACGGCCTGCCCGGTCGGCATGATCCTGCCCACCACCACCGCCCTTTCTCTTCAGCGGGCCCCGCACGCGGCGGGCAGCGCCTCGGCGCTCCTGGGTACCACCCAGTTCCTCATGGGAGCCCTCGCGCCCGCCCTCGCCGGTCTCGGCGACCAGGGCACCGCCCTGCCCATGGCCCTGTCGGTGCTCGGCCTCGCGCTGGCCGCAACGGTCTGCTACCTGGCCCTCTGCCACCCATGGCGTCCCACTCCGGACCCGCTGGCCTCGTAAGCCCGCCTCACGTTCCTGGTGCAGTGTTCGCCGTGTACAAGGCCCGGTTCGACCACGCAGGCGCACCGGCCGGCGTCGACCGACAAGAGTCGGTGGCAGTACTTCGTCCAGTCGCTGACGACGGCGGTGCGGGTGCACTGGCCGTCCGGGCTGGTGCCGCCGTCCCGGGAGCACCGGCTCTCGGCCCTGGGGCGAGCGGGCCGCAGAGCTGAACCCGGCGCACCTGGTCC
>NZ_JBEYFC010000544.1:0-5756 GCF_040634175.1 Streptomyces sp. NPDC007162 | reverse complement strand
GGTGGTCATGCCGCCCTCCGGGGTTCGTCGGGGAGCCGCAGCAGGACTCCGGCCAGGCTGCGGGCGGTGGTCGCCCAGCCGTCGAGGGCCGCCCGCCGGCCGCGCGCGGCGGCCTTGAGGCGGCGGCGCACGTCCGCCTCGCCGAACCAGCCGCGCAGTTCGGCGGCGAGCGCGGCGGGGTCCTCCGGCGGCACCAGGATGCCGGGCACCCCGCCGTCGGGGGCGCGGCCGACCGCCTCGGGCAGGCCGCCGACGTCGGTGGCGAGCACCGGGATGCCCCGGGCGAGGGCCTCGGTGACCGCCATGCCGTAGGTCTCCGCGTACGAGGTGAGGACCATCAGGTCCGCGGCCGCGTAACTGGCGTCCAGGTCGGCGCCGGAGCGCGGGCCCGCCAGGTGCAGCCGGTCCGTCAGCCCGTGCCGTGCGATGAGCGACCGCAGGTGGGCGACGTACTCGGGGTCCTGGTTGAGGCCGCCGACGCAGGTGCAGGTCCACGGCAGGTCCCGGACCGCGGCGAGGGCCTCCACCAGCCGGTGCTGGCCCTTGCGGGGGGTGACGGCGGCGACGCACACCAGGTGCGAGACGCCGTCGGTGCCGCCGGCGAGGGGGGCGATGTCGGCGCCCGGGGCGGCGACGTGGACGCGGTCGGGGGCGAGCCCGTGGTGCGAGACCAGCCGTCGTACCGCCCAGTCGCTGGTCGCGATCACCGCCGGTACGGCGCGCAGCACCGCGCGCTCACGGGCGTCCAGGTCGGCGGCCACGGCCCGGTCGAGGCCGGTCTCGTCGCCGAGCGGCAGGTGCACCAGGACGGCGAGCCGCAGCCGCTGCGCCTCGGGGACGACGATCTCCGGGACGCCGCAGGCGACCAGGCCGTCCAGCAGGACGACCGCGCCGTCGGGGAGTTCCCGCAGGGTGCGGGCGAGGCCGTCGCGGGCGGCCTGCTCGGGGCGCGGCCAGGAGCCGGCCACCACGTGCCGGGTGACCTGCCAGCCGAAGCCGGGCAGGTCCAGGCAGACCCGCCGGTCGTAGGCGTTGCCGCCGCTCGGCTGGGCCGGGTCGTCGACACCGCCCGGCATGAGGAAGTGCACGGTGCGCAGGGACATGGGGAGGATCCCGATGTTCGCGGGGGCGTTCTGGCCCGAGGGGTCGGCGGTGGCCGCGCGCTGCGCGGGCACGTAGGTGAGGGCCGGCGGGCGGCCGATGGCCATGTCGGTCACAGGGCACGCTCGTAACTCGCCCAGGCGACGTGTGACTCGTGGAGGGTGACGGTCAGTCCGGCGAGGCCCTTGGCGCCCTCGCCGAGGGCGCCCTTCTCGATGCGCTCGGCGAGCCGGTCCGCGATGACCTTGGCGAGGAACTCCGTGGAGGTGTTGATCCCGGCGAAGTCCGGCTCGTTGTCGAGGTTTCTGTAGTTCAGCTCGCTGACCACGGCGCCCAGTTCCTGGGTGGCGAGACCGATGTCGACGACGATGTTGTCGTCGTCCAGCTGTTCACGGCGGAAGGTGGCGTCCACGAGGAACGTGGCACCGTGCAGTCGCTGCGCGGGCCCGAACACCTCGCCGTGGAAACTGTGAGCGATCATGATGTGATCGCGGACGGTGATGCTGAACAACGGACGACCCTCCAGGTGCGGCGCGTCTGGTTCCTCGGCTGAACCCTGCCGGGGGACCCCTTAATACGGCTCTCGACTTCCCCGTGTTCAGTCCACTCTCACTCTTTTCTCAGGTCAGGACCTCTTGGCAGGCCGCATTGGACACCGCGTCAGCCGGCGTCGCCGTAGCGGACCCGGTGGCACAGGGCCGGGATCTCACCGGAGGCGAGCCTCGGGAGCACCTCGGGCAGCTCTTCGAACGCGCTTTCGCCCGTGATGAGGGCGTCAAGTGCCGGGTCGGCCAGCAGGTCCAGGGCGAGGGCGAGACGGTCGGCGTAGCTGCGGCCGGCACGGCGCGGGGAGACGGTGCCGACCTGGCTGCTGCGTACGGTGAGGCGGCGCGAGTGGAAGGCCTCGCCGAGCGGCAGGGCGACCCGCCGGTCGCCGTACCAGCTCAGTTCGAGGACCGTGCCCTCCGGGGCGAGGAGTTCCAGGGCGCGGGTCAGGCCCTGTTCGGTGGCGCTGGCGTGCACGACCAGGTCGCAGTCGCCGAGGGCGTCCTCGGGGGCCGCGAAGCCGACACCGAGCGCCTCCGCGGTCCTGGCGCGGGCCGGATCGGCGTCGACCAGCTGGAGCCGTACGCCGGGGAAGCGGGCGAGCAGGGCGGCGACCGAGCAGCCGACCATGCCGCCGCCGATGACCGCGATCCGGTCGCCGACCAGGGGCGCGGCGTCCCAGAGGGCGTTCACGGCGGTCTCGATCGTGCCCGCGAGCACCGCACGCGCCGGTGGTACGTGCTCCGGTACCACCGTCACCGCGCTCACCGGTACGACGTAACGCGTCTGATGCGGGTACAGGCAGAACACCGTACGCCCGATCAGCGGATCGGGGCCCTCCTCCACGATCCCGACACTGAGGTAGCCGTACTTCACCGGCCCCGGGAACTCGCCCTCCTGGAACGGCGCCCGCATCACCGCGCGTTGGCTCTCCGGGACGCCGCCCCGGAACACCAGGGTCTCGGTGCCCCGGCTGACTGCGGAGTACAGCGCGCGGACCAGCACCTCGTCCTCGGAGGGCGCCGCGAGGGTGAGGTCACGCAGCTCTCCGTGGCCCGGGGAGCGGAGCCAGAACGCGCGGGCCGAGCGGTTCATCGGCATCCTCCTGAACGATCGGGAAGTTGTTCACGTACCGAGGTGTGCACAGCGAACAAGTGCACAGGCCGCGCACAGTACGCGGCGTTGATCGACTCTGTCACTCGGCCGGAGGACGTGCGGTGGCCCTGAACAACACTTACGAAGCCAGGCTGGTCCAGCAGGAGACCGCGGTGGGAGCGGGCGTGCAGATCCTGCTGCTGGCCCTGCTCGGGACGGCGATCGGCATGGGGCCGGCCGGCTGGCTTGTGGGTCTCGCGTTCGCGATAGCCACCTGGGCGGTGCTCTCCCGGGCCCTGCACCGCACCCGGCCGCGCTCCTTCGGCCCCGCCAACCGGGTCACCCTCGGCCGCGCGATCCTCGTCGGCGGGGTGACGGCCCTGGTCGCCGACTCCTTCGAGAGCTCCCCGCCGGTCACCCTCCTGGTCGGCCTGACCGCCGTGGCCCTGATCCTCGACGGCGTCGACGGCAAGGTGGCCCGCCGCACCGGCACGTCGACCGCGCTGGGCGCCCGCTTCGACATGGAGGTCGACGCGTTCCTGATCCTGGTGCTGAGCGTGTACGTCTCCACGCAGCTCGGTCCGTGGGTGCTGCTGATCGGCGCCATGCGCTACGTGTTCGTCGCGGCGGCGCGGTTCGCCCCCTGGCTGAACGCCCCGCTGCCGCCGTCGATGGCCCGCAAGACGGTCGCCGCGATGCAGGGTATCTGCCTGCTGCTGGCGGGCGCGGACCTGCTGCCGTACGCGGGCAACCTGGCCGTGGTGCTGCTGGCGCTGGGCTCCCTGGTGTGGTCCTTCGGCCGGGACGTGGCGTGGCTGTGGCACAACGAGCGGGGTACGGCGGCCGAGACGGCGGCCGAGGCCGAGGAGACCGACGCGACGGTGGCGGCTCTGGAGCGCGAGCTGCTGGAGCTGGCGATGCGGTAGCCGGCGGAGCAGGACGGAGGGGCCCGGACCGGGGGATGGTCCGGGCCCCTTCTCTTCTCGTCGCCCAGGGGTTACGACCGTGCGCCGCGCGTCCGTACGAACGTGAACGCCGCCGCCGCCAGGCCCAGGGCGCCGACGATCAGGCCCGCGACGCCGAGGCCGCGGGCGGTGGAGTCACTGGCGTCGGCGGACGCGGTGGGCGCCTTGGCGCTGCCGTTCTTCGACGCGGGAGCCGCCGGGGCCGCGGTCCCGGCGGCCGCCGTCAGCTTGAGGGTGGGCGCCGGGTCCTCCGGCTCGTCGTCGCCGCTCTGGGGCACCTCGATCCAGCGGACGACCTTGCCGTCGGAGTAGGTCTGCAGGGTCTTGAAGGTCAGCTGGTCGGTGTCCTCGGGCAGTTGGCCGAACGCGACGTCGAAGTCCTGGTACTGGCCGGGGCCGATCTTGCCGCCGGTCCAGGTGATCTCGGAGGCGGCCTCGGTGATGGTGCCGTCGTCGGTCTTGACGGGGTTCTTGAGCTTGGTGGTGGTGACCTTGGCGGTCCAGCCGGCCTGCGGGGTGACGAGGACGCCGAGCACCGGATGGTCGGTGGGCAGGACGACCTGGACCTCGGTGGTGGAGGCGGTGTCCTCCTCGTTGGGCACCCGGAAGGTCAGGACGCCGTCGGTGGCGCCCTTGGCGTAGCTCTCGGGGTGGACGGTGACGTGCGCGGAGGCGGCACCGGCGGCGGCGAGGACCGAGGCGGCCGTGAGTGCGGTGACGGTGGCGGCACGGCGCAGGGCGGCACGGGTTGTGGACATGAGTGAGTGGATCTCCGTACGAAGGAAGGGAAAGGGAGGCTGGTGCGGTGTCAGACCGCGTACGGGATCGCGCTCGGCGGCCCACGCCGGCTCATCGCGTGCCGCAGGGTGAGCAGCCGGGGGCGGACGGGACGGGTGGGAGCGGGCAGGCCGCTGTCGACCGGCGCCGGCAGCGGGGCGTCGTGCCACCAGGCCGCGAGGCCGGGGACGAGGGCGGCCGCGCGGCGCAGCAGCGACCACAGGGCGGCCTCGCCCCGCCGCAGCCACCAGGAGGCGACCAGCGCGGCGAGGACGTGGGCGAGGGTGGCGTGCGCGGTCAGGACGTGCGCGTGCTGCGCCGTCCCGGCGGCCATGGCGTGACCGTGCATCGGCATGGTCACGGGCATACCGGCCATACGGGCGGTGCCCGCCGGGGCGATCCGGTGCGCCGCGTCGAAACCGACGTGCAGGCCGCCCTGGGTGAGGAGCATGCCGGCGCCGATCTCCGGCAGCCCGCGCTCCCGTCCCGCGAGGGCGCGGCCGACGGCGAAGACCGCCCCGAACGCCGCGAGGTCGGCCCAGAGCGGCGGCATGTCCCCCATGGCGAGGCCGTGACCGGCGGCGGCCAGGAGTACGCACACCGCGGCGAACACCGCGGCACGCAGGCTCCGTACCGCCGGTGACGCACTCATGGTGAGCGATCCTCCCACGCCGGGGTGATACGCGCGGCGGGGACGCTCCGTTCAGCCGCGCCCCTTCAGGGGGCGGCGAACTGCGCGATCGCCCCCTCACACCGGGGTGAAGGTGGTGCGGGTGGTGGCGGTCTCGCGCCGGGTGTCCGCGGCCAGGGTGGCGGCCTGGGCCACCGGCATCGCCCGCTCGTCGAGCACGACCTTCCCGAGCGACCGCCAGAACGCCTCGGCGCCGGGCACGGCGGGGGCGGTGTGCAGGTACACGGCCCGGTACCCGCCGTCGGCGACGGCGAAGTCGACCAGTTCACCGACCAGTCGACGGGCGATTCCGTGCCGACGGAACTCCGGACGCACATACAGCCGCCGCACCTGCGCGGTCTCCCCCGACGGGTACCGGTCGGCCAACTCCCGCGGGTTCGGCGGGTGGGCGGGGCCCCGCGAGTCGAGCGCCCCGGTCCCGACCACCCGCCCGCCCCCGTCGACCGCCACGAGCAGCGCGTGCCGGGGAGCGGCGAGGTAGGCCGCGGCGGGATCGACGATGTCGCCGTGCCACCGCGGCACGTACCCGGTCCCGAAGTCCCGGTAGACGGTGTCGAGCATGACGGCCCGCGCGCCGTCCA
>NZ_JBEYFC010000543.1:0-5758 GCF_040634175.1 Streptomyces sp. NPDC007162 | reverse complement strand
GTCCGCCGACCACCCGCCCCCTCGCGCCCTCGCCGGACGTCCCCCATGCACCACCGGTTCACTGTGAGGACGACCGAGCGTAGTCAGGCTGCTTCGCCGGTCGCAAGGCGTCCACGACGATCCCGGCCGACCGCTCGACGCTGACAGTCGCCTGTTCCTTCTCGAGGGTCTGCACCACGCCTCCGGGGATGTTGAGGGCCGGTTCGAGGTCCTGCGGTTTGCCGATCACCTTGAAAACGAAGGGCTGGGTGATCTTGTTCCCGTCGACGCTGACACTCTTGCCGGAGTCGCTGACGTAGGTGCCCGCGATCACCCGGACCCCGTTGACCTGGATCGCCTCCGCACCGGCCGCGCGCAGCTCCTGTATCGCGTCGAGCAGCATGTCCGCCTGTACCGTCCCCTTCGGGTCGTCGACCGTCATCGTGATGCCAGGACCCCGCGCCGCCACGGTCCCCGCCAGAATGCCGAGTTGCCTCTCCTTCTCGGCCGTCTGCCGACGGGCCTCCGCGGCCTGGTCGGAGCTGCTCTGCAACTCCTGCCGTTGCTTTTCGAGTCCTGTCTTCTCGTCCTCAAGACGCTGCGTACGGTCATCCAGTTCATCGAGGATGCGAACAAGATCTTCCTGTCGGGCCCCGCGCGGCGCGCTGTCGCTGTCGCTGTTCGACGCCACCTGCACGGCGAGCCCGAATCCGAGCCCGAACAGCAGCAGCGCGACGATCAGTTGGGCCCGGCTGACCCGTGGCGGCCACAGCCCCTGGACCAGCCGCTGCCGGCCGGTCAGCCCGGCCTCCGGCGTCGGCTCGGCGGCCGATCCGGCCACCGGCTCCGCCGGGGGCACCTCCGCGGGAAGTTCTCTGCGCAGCCGGTGCTCCGGCCGCTCCTCGTGTTCACTCATGCCACTCACGCCCGGAAGACATGCCGCCGGATCGCCGCGGCGTTGGAGAAGATGCGGATACCGAGAACCACCACGACCCCCGTGGACAGCTGCGAGCCGACGCCCAGCTTGTCACCCAGGAAGACGATCAGCGCGGCGACCACCACATTGGACAGGAACGACACCACGAAGACCTTGTCGTCGAAGATCCCGTCGAGCATGGCGCGCAGACCACCGAAGACGGCGTCGAGCGCCGCGACGACGGCGATCGGCAGATACGGCTCGACGACCGCCGGAACCTCAGGACGGACCAGCAGTCCGGCCACGATGCCCACGACGAGGCCAAGTACGGCGATCACGATGTGCCCTTCTCAGTCTTCTCGGTGTACGGCTGTGCAGTACGTACGATCACGCTCGGTGCGGCGGGAAGCCGGACGTCGCGCTCCGTGGCGATGGTCGCCCGGATGCCGAAGTTGTCCTCCAGGGCATGCAGATACAGCCCGTCGGGACTGTCCTGGAACCTGGAGCCGAGCCGGTCCCCGTCCCCCACCGCGAGCACCGTGTACGGCGGCACCAGCGGCCTGTTGTCGACCAGTATCGCGTCCCCGGCCGCCCTGATGGCGGACAGGGCGGTCAACCGCTGACCGTTCACGGCGACCGCCTCGGCACCGGACGCCCACAGCCCGTTCACGACCCGCTGCAGGTCGTGGTCGCGTACCCGGCCGGTGTCGGAGAACCCGGAGGTCTCCCGGGGATTGCCGGCGTCGCCCCCCGACGAAGCCTCCTTGGCGTCGTTCACGACCAGCTTCACACCGGGGCCGTGCACGGCGGTGGCACCCGACAGGACACCCATCAGGTCCGCCTGCCCGCTGCCCCCGCTCGCCTTCAGCGCCGCCCGCTGCCGCGCGCTGACGTCGTCCCGCAACGTGTCGACGTCGGTCTCCAGCCTGTCCGCAGCCGTCGTCTCACGGTCGATGCGGTCGAGGAGCTCCTGGCGCTCCTTGGCCACGACGGGCGCCGCCACACGTGCCTGCGCCGCTCCCACGGTCACCACGAGCGCCGCCAGCACCAGACCGCCGGCGAGCCCCAGCCGGGCCCGGAGGGTCTTCGGCATACCGCCGCCCTCCCCGCGGGCCCGCTTCCGGGCCGCCGCCTCGGCGTACCCGTCGTCGAGGCTGTGATCCATGACGTTGGTGATCAACGACATGGAGGCGTCCGGGCGCTGCGGCCGGGGGACGCTGCTCCGAACGGGGGGTTGCTGCGGCATGCCGCACATCGTCGCATGTCGCGACCAGTACCTCCGAACGGCCCCACCGACGTGCCGGACAGGCCCCCTTGGGGACACTTGTCCGGCACGCGCGCGTGCGGCCGCTCTACCGTCCGGCGCTGTCCACGATCGCCGCCCACTCGTCCAACAGGGCCTGCGCGGAGGCGTCGTCGGGCCCCTCCGCCCACAGGTGGGTGACCGCCTCGGCCGGGTCGGGCAGCACCATCACCCAGCGACCGTCGGTCTCGACGACCCGCACCCCGTCCGTGGTGTCGACGAACCGGTCACCGGCCGCCTCGACGACACGCCGCATGACCAGGCCCTTGACAGCCCACGGCGTCGCCAGGTCCCGCTTGAGGACGTGCGCCCGCGGGATCCGCGCGTCGATCTGGCTGAGCGTGAGCTGTGTCCGCGCCACCAGACCGATGAGGCGTACGAAGGCCGCCGTACCGTCGTAGACACTGCTGAACTCGGGGACGATGAACCCGCCCTTGCCGTCACCACCGAAGATGGTGCCTTCCTCACCACCCACGCGCGTGAGGTCGTCGGGAGAGGTCGTCGTCCACTCGACCTGGGTGCCGTGGTAGGCGGCCACCTGCTCGGCGATGCGGGTCGTGGTGACGGGGAGCGCCACCCGGCCGCTGCGCCGCTCGGAGGCGACCAGATCCAGCATCACCAGCAGTGCCCGGTCGTCCTCGATGATGCGGCCCTTCTCGTCCACCAGGGACAGCCGCTCGCCGACCGGATCGAACCGTACGCCGAACGCGGCTCCGGAGGACGCCACGATCTCACCGAGGCGCACCATCCCGGCCCGCCGCTGTTCGGCCGTCTCGGTGGGCCTGGCCTCGTTGAGACCCGGGTTGATGGTCAGCGAGTCGACCCCGAGCTTGCCCAGCAGGCTGGGCAGGACGAGCCCCGCGCTGCCGTTGGAGGCGTCCACGACGACCTTGAGGCCCGATTCGAGGATCCCGGTCGTGTCGACGTTCCGCAGCAGCGCCCCGGTGTACGAGTCGAAGACGCTGGCCGGGAAGTACAGGTCGCCGATCTCACCGGGGAACGCACGCCGGTACTCCTGGCGCGCGAAGATCCGGTCCAGTTTGCGCTGGCTGGCCTGTGACAGGTCCGCGCCCGCTCCGTCGAAGAACATGATGTCGACGGAGTCCGGAACCCCGGGCGAGGTCCGGATCATGATGCCGCCCGCGCTGCCCCTGGCGGTCTGCTGCCGCGCCACGGGCAGCGGCACGTTCTCCAGGTCCCGGACGTCGATGGCGCTGGCCTGGAGCGCCGAGATGACCGCCCGCTTGAGTGCACGGGCACCCCGGGAGTGGTCACGGGCCGTCGTGACGGTGGAGCCCTTCTTCAGGGTCGTCGCGTACGCGCCGGCCAGCCGCACGGCCAGCTCCGGCGTGATCTCGACGTTCAGGATCCCGGACACACCGCGGGCGCCGAACAGATGCGCCTGCCCGCGGGACTCCCAGATCACCGACGTGTTGACGAACGCGCCGGCTTCGATGGTCTTGAACGGGTAGACCCGGACGTTGCCCTGGACGATCGATTCCTCGCCGATCAGGCACTCGTCACCGATGACCGCCCCGTCCTCGATCCGGGCGGCCCGCATGATGTCGGTGTTCTTGCCGACGACGCAGCCCCGCAGATTGCTGTGCTGCCCGACGTAGACGTTGTCGTGGACGACGGCCCGGTGCAGGAAGGCACCGCTCTTGACGACGACGTTGGATCCGACGACGGTGTGTTCCCGGATTTCCGCGCCGGACTCCACCTTGGCGTAGTCGCCGATGTAGAGCGGCCCGCGCAGTTCGGCGTCGGCATGCACCTCGGCGCCCTCGGCGACCCAGACGCCGGGAGATATCTCGAAGCCGTCGATGTCGACGTCGACCTTGCCCTCCAGGACGTCGGCCTGCGCCTTCACGTACGACTCGTGCGTGCCGACGTCCTCCCAGTAGCCCTCGGCGACATAGCCGTAGATGGGCTTGCCTTCCTTCATCAGTTGCGGGAAGACGTCGCCGGACCAGTCGACGGGAACGTCGGCCTCGACGTAGTCGAACACCTCGGGTTCCATCACGTAGATGCCCGTGTTCACCGTGTCGGAGAAAACCTGGCCCCAGGTCGGCTTCTCCAGGAAGCGCTCGACCTTGCCTTCCTCATCGACGATGGTGATGCCGAATTCCAGCGGATTGGGCACGCGTGTCAGGCACACCGTGACGAGCGCGCCCTTCGCCTTGTGGAAGTTGATCAGTTCGGTGAGGTCGAAGTCGGTCAGTGCATCGCCGGAGATGACAAGGAAAGCATCGTCCTTCAACGCCTCTTCGGCGTTCTTGACACTTCCGGCGGTACCGAGTGGCTTCTCCTCGTTGGCATAGGTGAGCTCCATGCCGAGCTCTTCGCCGTCACCGAAGTAGTTCTTGACCAGCGATGCCAGGAACTGCACGGTGACAACGGTCTCGGTGAGCCCATGCCTTTTGAGCAGCCGTAGCACATGCTCCATGATCGGCCGATTGACGACCGGAAGGAGCGGCTTGGGCATGCTGGAGGTCATGGGGCGAAGGCGTGTGCCTTCACCACCGGCCATCACGACGGCCTTCATGTCGGAAGCGTCCTCCTCTAAGAGATGACGGTCTAGCCGACTTCACCCGTCCAGATTGTCCCGCACTTTTGCGCTGCGGGCCATCGAGAGGAATCGAGAGCCACCACGTCCGGACAATCGCCGAGCTCAATCGGCTGTGGCGTCCGCACGAACCAGACGGCGGACCTGCACCACGTAAAGCACTCCTGCCCACCAATAGAGGGTTGTACCCCATCCGGCGAACGCCCATCCGAAAACTGCAGCGAGTGACGAGATCCAACCGGTTCCGTCACTGAGCAGCAGGAGCGGGAACGCGTACATGAGATTGAAGGTGGCGGCCTTGCCCAGGAAGTTCACCTGAGGCGGCGGGTAACCGTGCCGTCGAAGGATGCCCACCATCACCAGCAGCATCAGTTCACGCAGCAGTAGCGCGGCCGTCAGCCAGAGCGGCAGGATCTCGCGCCAGGTGAGACCCACGAGCGTCGACAGGACGTAGAGGCGGTCCGCGGCGGGGTCGAGGAGCCGGCCGAGGCTGCTGATCTGGTTCCAGCGCCGGGCCAGTTTGCCGTCCAGGTAGTCGCTGACGCCGCTGAAGAGGAGCACCAGCAGGGCCCAGCCGTCGCTCTTGGGCCCGCCGAACTCGGGCCTCAGGATCAGCCACAGGAAGACGGGTACGCCGACGAGGCGCGCCATGCTGAGGATGTTCGGGATGGTGAGTACCCGATCCGTCTGGACGCGGGTCTCCTGGACCTCCACCCGGGGGCCTCCTGTGGTGGGAAACGAGCCAACTTTGCCCCCTGACCTTACCTCAACGCAAAAAAGCTCCGGCTCTCGGGCAGGTAACCCAAGAGCCGGAGCTCCAAAAGGAGTTCGGCGGCGTCCTACTCTCCCACAGGGTCCCCCCTGCAGTACCATCGGCGCTGTGAGGCTTAGCTTCCGGATTCGGAATGTAACCGGGCGTTTCCCTCACGCTATGACCACCGAAACACTATGAAACTGTTCAGCCGCACCACGCCGTGACCGGACGTGGGGCTGT
>NZ_JBEYFC010000542.1:0-5785 GCF_040634175.1 Streptomyces sp. NPDC007162 | reverse complement strand
CCGTGCGCAAGCAGATGACCGAACTCACCGAGCAGACTCGAAGGTTGATCGGCTGCTCATCGCTGGTCCTGGTCGCCAGCGCGGACGCCGAGGGCAACTGTGATGTTTCCCCGCGCGGCGGTCCCGCCGGGTTCGTCGCCGTCCTGGACGCACGGACGGTGGCGATACCGGACGCGACCGGCAACAAGCGTTTGGACACCCTGCAGAACGTCGTCGCCACCGGACGGGCCGGGCTGCTGTTCGTTATCCCGGGGCGCACCACGACGCTCAGGGTGAACGGCCGGGCCTGCGTCTCCACCCGCCCGGAGCTGCTGTCGCAGCTGACGGCCGTGGGCAAGCCGCCGGCCAGTGCGCTGGTGCTGGGGATCGAGGAGGTCTACCCGCACTGCCCCAAGGCGCTGCTGCGCAGCGGGGCCTGGAAGCCGGAGCAGTGGCTGTCGGCGGACGCCCAGCCGACCTCGGCCGAGGTGACGCTGGCGCAGCTGCGGATGCCGGAGCTGACGATCGCTGACGTCGAGCAGGCGGAGGCGGACTCGCTGAAGTACCGGTACGAGTAACGGGCCGTCCTGCGATTGCTGAACCACCCACCAACCGAACCCCCAGGCCAGCCCGCCCCAAGATCAATCGCGGGTCAGCCCGTTATTGGCCCGCGTCCCCCTACCTCGACCATCTCACCGAAGTCGCCCCCGAGCGGGCACGGACGTGGCTGGCCGAGCACGCCACACAAGTGGCGGCGGCCGGCCCGGAGGCCATGGGCGCGCTGCTGCGCCTGGCCGCCCGACCCGGCATCGGCCTGCACGCGAAGGTGCGCACCGTGGTGTCCGCCCTGACCCGCGAGGGGCGCGAGCCCAGAGTGGCGGACGGCTGGTTGTTGCGGCTGGCCGCCGACTGGGCGGGCGACATCCCGGTGGCGGAGCGCGATGAGGACTGGATCCGCACGGTGGAGATGCTGCTGGCCGCCTTCGTGCGTACCGAGCACGACCAGGAGTTCCGGACAGCCACTGAGGACGGGGGCTCGCCCGGCGACGAGACCCGAGAGCGCACCGCCCGGCTGCCCGTCTATGAGGCCGCCGAGCTGCTCCTGGCTCTGCGGCGCACCGCCTACCCCTCGTCCCGCCGCCTCGAGGAAGGCCCTGCGCATCCGTGCCTGCCGTTGACCCGGACCGTGCTCGCCGTCCTGCTGCAGGCCAGTGTGCAGCGCACGCACCCGGCCATCCGGCACAGCGCCGTCTTTCGCCGGGATCTGGACGAGGTCGCGCGGACCACCCGGAGGCCTTCTTCGGCCCGCTGCTGGCGCGGGCGGTTCTCGACGTGGCAGCGGCCGACGCCCGCGCCGGGGTGCCCCTGGACGAGCGCATCGCGGTGCTGGTGCGGCAGGTGGGGAAGGCAGACCCACAGCTGCGCGACCGGCTGCTGGCCGCTCACCTCCAGCAGCTGCCGCCCGACGCCACCGCACCAGGCATCCAGGAGGCCGACACCTGGTGGGAGAAGGCCATCGAGCTGCTTCCTGCCATGCTGGCCCACCGCCCGACGCCGGAAGGCGCCCGGCTCGTCGACTACCTGTACCACCACTGCCCGCCCGAGGCGGCCGTGCACCTGCACGCGCAGCTGGCCGACACCTGCGGCTCTGTGCCCGGCCCGAAGGAACTCGCCGACTACGACCCTTCCTCGTCCGGCCTTCCACCGCGGGCCTGGGTGCGGGTGTGGGACTGGTCGCCCGTGCTGCCCGCACCGGTTCTCACCCCCTGGGAGCCGGTGCTGTCCCTGCTGCGCCGCGCCAAGCCTTCCGGCCCGGCCGACCCGCGCACCGCCGAACCGGACCGGGCGACCGCTGCCCGCCTCGGGGAGATCCTGCGGCTGCGGACGGTCTCCCGCTACGGCATCGACGTCCGTGTCGGCATCGGCCCGACCGTCACCGTCGCCGCGACCGCCTCCGCACAGGTCGCGGATCCGGGCGGCGTCCTGGCCGTCGAGGCCGCCGACGCTGCCGGCTGGCTCGCCCTGCTGCCGGTCCAGGACCTGCACGGCATCGGTCCCCGCCAGGCCGCCACCCTGAAGCGCTACGGCATCGACCGCGTCGGTCTGCTCGCCGCACTGCCGGCCGCGACCGTGCAGCGCCTGCTGGGCAAGACGGGCCGCATCGCGGCCGACCGGGCCCGCGGCATCGACCACAGGACCGTCACCCCCCGCCGCCTGCCCGCCTCCGTCAGCGTCCGGCACCGCTTCCCCCGCGACGTCCTCGACGGCGCCGCGGCGCGGTCGGCCCTGCTGGGCCTGGTCGTGCAGCTCGGTGCCGAACTGCGCCGCCGCGGCAGGCCGCGCGCGCCCTCGCCCTCACGCTCACGTTCGCCGGCAGCCCGGCGTGGGAGAAGACCCGCCGCCTGGCCGAACCCTCCGGACACGAGGACGACCTGCGCCAGCTCACCTACCAGCTCATGAACGCCGCAGGCCTCCAGCGCGGCCGGCTGACCGCGCTCGCCCTGCGCGCCGAGGACCTGGCCGACAGCGGCCAGGTCGCCGAACAGCTCAGCCTCGACGCCGCCCGGCACGCACGCCTCACCGCCGAGGAAACGGCCGACCGGATCCGGGAGAAGTTCGGGCCCGGCGCGATCGGTCCGGCCGCCACCTACCGGCCCGCCTCCTGACCACACCCGTGAAGGCCGCCGAGGAAGGGCCGGCACCTACGCGCTGCGGCGGGGCCTCGCGGGGGCCGAATCCAAGATCGGCCAGATCGACGCGGCGGCACCCGGCGGACCAGTGCTGCTGGGGCTGCCGACGCCACGACCCGCCCCGCATGGGTGAAGGGTCTAGCGTCGCGGACAAGGGCATCGAGAAGAACCTCATCTTCAAGGCTCCTTCTTCGGGATGGTGATCACTTCTAGCTGGTGACACGGAGCATCTCCGGCTGGTGGTGGTTCATCCCCAGGACGAGGGGAGGATGACCAGGAGGAGCAGGGCGCGCCGTGGCTGGTGCGCGCGTCGGCGTGTCCTCCCGGTCACACAGCCCCGCCCGGGAGGACACGCTGCCGCTGCTCGCCGCCGCTTGCCCGGGACCGCCGAACTTGGAGTACGGGCTGTCAGTCGGTGCGGTAGTCGGCCATCATCGAGGCCGGGTAGCGGCTGCCTGCGGAGCCCTGGGGGAGGACCTCCCGGATACGGGCCAGGTCGGCCTCGGTGAGTTCTACGTCGGTGGCGCCGACGTTCTCCTCCAGACGTGTGGCGCTGCGGGTACCCGGGATCGGGACGACGTCCTCGCCCTGGGCGAGCAGCCATGCCAGGGCGAGCTGGGCGGGGGTGATGCCCTTGGTGGCGGCGAGCTTTCGGAGCTGCTCGGCGGCGTTCAGGTTGTAGGCGTAGTTCTCGCCCTGCCAGCGCTCGTCCCAGCGGCGCATGTCGTCCTCGGGATACTCGTCGGCGGGCTTGACCACGCCGGAGAGGAAGCCGCGACCGAGCGGCGAGTACGGCACCAGGCCGATCCCCAACTCTCGCAGGACCGGCAGGATCTCGTCCTCTACTTCGCGTTCGAAGATCGAGTACTCATACTGAAGGGCTGTGACCGGGGTGACGGCGTGGGCGCGGCGGATGTACTGCGGGCCGACGTTACTCAGGCCGAAGTACTGCACCTTGCCTTCGGTGATCAGGTCACCGACAGTGCCGGCTACCTCCTCGGCCGGTACGTCGTGGTCGGAGATGTGCTGGTAGAACAGGTCGATGCGGTCGGTCCGGAGGTAGCGCAGGCTGTTCTCGGCGACCTTTCGGATGTTCTCCGGACGGCTGTTGACGCCGCTCCCCAACGTCCTGCTGGTCATGTCGAAGCCGAACTTGGTGGCCAGGACGACCTCGTCGCGGAAGTCCTTGACTGCGTTGCCGAGCAGCGTCTCGTTGCTGCCGGTGCCTTGGCCGTACAGCTCGGCGGTGTCGAAGAAGTCGACTCCGAGTTCGTGGGCGCGGTGGATGGTGGAGATGCCGTCCTCGTCGTTCGAGGGGCCGTAGGCCAGGGACATGCCCATCACGCCCAGTCCGAGCGCGGAGACGCGCAGTCCCTGCTGTCCCAGGGTGCGGTGCTGCATGAGATCGCTCCTCGTGTCATGCCGGCAGCCCGTAGCCGACCAAACCAAACTGTTCGGTATGACCCTACGTCCGCCCGGAGTGCAGCGCAAAACCGAACGGTTCGGTCGCCTATCCTGGGTTCATGCCTCGCTCCACCAGCCCTGGTCAGACCCCGGACGCCGCCACCTCGGGCCAGTCCGCCGACTCCACGCGCCAGCGGATCGTCGCCGCAGCCGAGGAGGAGTTTGCCCGGCACGGGATCGCCGGCGCCCGCGTGGACCGCATCGCCAAGCAGGCCAGGACAAGCAAGGAACGTGTCTACGCCTACTTCCGCAGCAAGGAAGCCCTTTACGCGCACGTCGCCGAACGCGAGACGACCGCACTCGTCGAGGCGACTCAGCTGGATCCGGCCGACCTGCCCGGTTATGCCGGCATCCTCTTCGACCACTTCACGGCCCGTCCGGACCACTACCGTCTGATCACGTGGGGCCGCCTGGAGCTGGCCGAGTCCGCAGACAACCCCACCAGCCCCCTCCAGGCCACGATCGCCGGCAAGCTCGACAAACTCCGCGACGCTCAGCGCATCGGGCTGCTCGACCCGGCCTGGGACCCGGTCGACGTACTCGCCCTGATCAACCAGATCGCCATGACCTGGGCGGGTCAGCCCGAAATCGCCGCCGCTGCCGCAGACCAGGCCGTGGACCCCTCCATCGCCGCCCGCCGCGCCGCACTGGTGACCGCCGTCGAGCGCATGTTCCCTCGCTCGGACTGAGACCAAATCCCAAACCGTTTGGATCGACGCACACCTCCGGACGTGTCCGTGAAGATGACCTGGTGGACGCACGCGCGGTCCGCTGGCGCGGGAATGACGACCATCGAGCCCGCGGCCAGCCACCCGGTCGGTGATGGCCGTGGCCATCCGGACGGCGGTAGCAGGCCTCGTCAACGGCTGTGCCAGCCCGGAGTTCGGCGACACCCGACAGACGCGCCGTCCCGGGGTCAACCCCCGAAGGACTTCCGGAGCCGACCACTTAGTTCAGAGAAGTGACCAGGCCGAAGCTGATCGCGCCGGACCAGATACTCCGGGGCATCGCAGACCTCCATCGCACGCCCCGAGCCCCCTCAGTGTGGGATCTCAAATACCGTGGCCAAATCTCACGACGAATGGCCAATCGATGGCCGATCGGCCATGAATCTGAGATTGCCCGGTCAAGGCATTCACTCTTTAGTGTGACCTGCTCGTGAGCTGAACCGCCATTGGGCAGCCTCTCCGCAGCGCGGTTCTCGTACGAGGGACCGGGCTGGGGGTACGCCATGGACGGTGACACGGTCACGGTCAGCGTTCGCCACCGCGATGGTGAAGTCGCCGGAGACCAGGCATGGTTGGGTACATCGGCCGGTCTCCTGGCCTCGGCCGCGCCGTGGCGGACCTTCCGCTGGTACAGAGGGCAGAAGCACTATGCCGGCACGTACTGGGCGGCGACGACACAGGACCACCTCGTCTACGAGTCGCGGCTGGAGCTGGCCCGGCTGCTGTTCGCTGACTTCGATCCTTCGGTACACGGCATCGTGGCCCAGCCCTTCCTTCTTAGGGCCGTGGTGGATGGGCAGGTCCGCAAGCACATCCCGGACTACTTCCTGATCACCGACAGTGGACCGGTGGTCGTGGACGTCAAGCCGCGCCAGCGGCTGGCGAGGCCGGTCGTGTCCTTCACGTTCGCATGGACCCGGCGGG
>NZ_JBEYFC010000541.1:0-5787 GCF_040634175.1 Streptomyces sp. NPDC007162 | reverse complement strand
ATGCGCCAAGGGCGAGCGCCCAGCCAGATCACCAGGTTGTGTTCCATGCCGATCTCGGCGGCGTTCTCGACCTGTTCGGGAGAGCCGCCGAGGACCTCGGCGAGGGCGCCCGCCGCCATCGAGCAGGCCGAGCCCACCTCGCCCTGGCAGCCGACCTCGGCACCGGAGATGGAGGCGTTCTCCTTGAAGAGCATGCCGATCGCGCCCGCGGCCAGCAGGAAGCGGACGACCCCGTCCTCGTCGGCGCCGGGAACGAAGTTGATGTAGTAGTGCAGGACCGCCGGGATGATGCCGGCCGCGCCGTTCGTGGGCGCGGTCACCACCCGGCCGCCGGCCGCGTTCTCCTCGTTCACGGCCATCGCGTAGAGCGTGATCCACTCCATCGCGTGGGCCAGCGGGTCGCCCTCGGCGCGCAGTTGCCGGGCGGTCACGGCGGCCCGGCGCTTCACCCGGAGGCCGCCCGGCAGGATGCCCTCCCGGGACATCCCGCGCGAGACGCACGCCTGCATCACCCGCCAGATGTCCAGCAGCCCGGCGCGGATCTCGTCCTCCGTCCGCCAGGCCCGCTCGTTCTCCAGCATCAGCGCGGAGATGGACAGACCCGTCTCCTTCGTCAGGCGCAGCAGCTCGTCGCCCGTGCGGAAGGGGTACTTCAGGACGGTGTCGTCCAGCTTGATGCGGTCCGCGCCGATCGCCTCCTCGTCCACGACGAACCCGCCGCCGACCGAGTAGTACGTCCTCGACAGCAGCTCCGCCCCGGACGCGTCGTACGCCCAGAGGGTCATGCCGTTCGCGTGGTAGGGGAGTGCCTTGCGGCGGTGCAGCTTCAGGTCGTCGTCGAAGGAGAACGCGATCTCGTGCTCGCCCACCAGCGACAGACGCCCCGAGGCCTTGATCTTCTCCAGCCGGTCGTCCGCCGTCTCCACGTCCACCGTGCGCGGCGAGGCGCCCTCCAGACCGAGCAGCACCGCCTTCGGGGTGCCGTGGCCGTGGCCGGTGGCGCCGAGGGATCCGTACAGCTCGGCACGTATCCGCGCGACCGAGGGCAGCAGCTCCTCGTTGCGCAGGCGGCGCGCGAAGATCCGGGCCGCGCGCATCGGGCCGACGGTGTGGGAGCTCGACGGGCCGATGCCGATCGAGAACAGGTCGAAGACCGAGATGGCCACGGGAACTCCTTGGAAAAGGGCGGGGGCACACGCCATCGGGTGCCCCCGCCGGGGAACTACTTGTTCAGACCGGGGTAGAGCGGGTGCTTCGCGGTCAGGGCCTCGACCCGGGCCTTCAGCGCCTTCGCGTCGTAGGAAGGCTTCAGCGTCTCGGCGATCACGTCCGCGACCTCGGCGAAGTCCTCGGCCGTGAAGCCGCGGGTGGCCAGCGCCGGGGTGCCGATCCGCAGCCCCGAGGTGACCATCGGCGGGCGCGGGTCGTTCGGGACGGCGTTGCGGTTGACCGTGATGCCGACCTCGTGGAGCCGGTCCTCGGCCTGCTGTCCGTCCAGCTCGGACTCGCGCAGGTCGACGAGGATCAGGTGGACGTCCGTACCACCGGACAGGACGTTCACGCCGGCCTCGCGGGCGTCGGCGGCCGTCAGCCGCTCCGCCAGGATGCGCGCACCCTCCACCGTACGACGCTGGCGCTCCTTGAAGTCCGCCGAGGCGGCGACCTTGAAGGAGACCGCCTTCGCCGCGATCACGTGCTCCAGGGGGCCGCCCTGGAAACCCGGGAAGACGGACGAGTTCAGCTTCTTCGCGAAGCCCTGCTTGGCGAGGATGATCCCGCCGCGCGGGCCGCCCAGCGTCTTGTGGGTGGTGGAGGTGACCACGTCGGCGTACGGCACCGGGTTCTCGTGCAGCCCCGCCGCCACCAGGCCCGCGAAGTGGGCCATGTCGACCCACAGGTACGCCTCGACCTCGTCGGCGATCCGGCGGAACTCCGCGAAGTCCAGCTGGCGCGGGTACGCCGACCAGCCCGCGATGATCACCTTCGGCCGGTGCTCCTTGGCGAGCCGCTCGACCTCGGCCATGTCGACCAGACCGGAGTCGTCCACGTGGTAGGCGACCACGTCGAACTGCTTGCCGGAGAAGTTCAGGCGCATGCCGTGGGTCAGGTGACCGCCGTGGGCGAGGTCCAGACCGAGGATGGTGTCCCCGGGCTGGGCCAGCGCGAACAGGGCCGCCTGGTTGGCGGAGGCGCCCGAGTGCGGCTGCACGTTCGCGTACTCGGCCCCGAACAGCTCCTTCACCCGGTCGATGGCGATCTGCTCGGTGACGTCGACGTGCTCGCAGCCGCCGTAGTAGCGGCGGCCCGGGTAGCCCTCGGCGTACTTGTTGGTGAGGACCGAGCCCTGCGCCTCCATGACCGCGACCGGCGCGAAGTTCTCGGAGGCGATCATCTCCAGGGTGGACTGCTGACGCACCAGCTCGGCGTCGACCGCGGCGGCGACCTCCGGGTCGAGCTCGTGCAGGGACGTGTTCAGAACGGACATCTGTTTCTACGACTCCTAAGCCGGTGTTCCTACGGCCGTCGGCCGGCGGTGGGGGCGGCCCTCAGCCGGCGGTGAAGGCGGTGTAATCGTCGGCGGAGAGCAGGTCGGCCGGCTCGTCCGCGAAGCGCACCTTGAACAGCCAGCCGCCCTCGAAGGGGGCCGAGTTCACCAGCGACGGGTCCTCCACGACGTCCTCGTTGACCTCGGTGACCTCGCCGGTGACCGGCGAGTACAGGTCGGACACCGACTTGGTCGACTCCAGTTCGCCGCAGGTCTCGCCCGCGGTCACCGTGTCGCCGACCGCCGGGAGCTGGACGAAGACGACGTCACCGAGCGCGTTGGCCGCGTGCTCCGTGATGCCGACCTTCGCCACGCCCTCCTCGGCGGCCGACAGCCACTCGTGCTCCTTGCTGTAGCGCAGCTGCTGGGGGTTGCTCATGTCCTGAATTCTCCTGTACGCGGGGGAGTGCTGATGAATGGGGAACTGCGGAAGGCCTGCCCGAGCAGCGACGATGTGCTCGGTATCACCTGCGGTGGCTACTTCTGGCGCTTGTAGAACGGCAGCGGCACGACCTCGTACGGTTCGTGGCTGCCCCGGATGTCCACGCCGACCCCGGCCGTGCCGGGCGCCGAGTGCGCCGCGTCGACGTACGCCATGGCGATCGGCCTGCCCAGGGTGGGGGAGGGGGCGCCGGAGGTGACCTCGCCGATCACCTGGCCGGCGGCGACCACGGGGTATCCGGCGCGCGGCACCCGGCGGCCCTCGGCGACCAGGCCGACGAGGACGCGCGGCGGGTCCGACTCCGCGCGGGCCGCCGCCTCGGTGAGCGCCTCGCGCCCCACGAAGTCGCCCTCCTTGTCGAACTTGACCACCCGGCCGAGCCCGGCGTCGAAGGGGGTCAGCGAGGCGGTGAGCTCATGGCCGTAGAGCGGCATGCCCGCTTCGAGCCGCAGGGTGTCCCGGCAGGACAGGCCGCAGGGCACCAGCCCCGCCGGCCCGCCCGCCTCGGTCAGGGCCTGCCACAGCTCCACCGCGTGCTCCGGCTTCACGAACAGCTCGAAGCCGTCCTCGCCGGTGTAGCCGGTGCGGGCGATCAGCGCCGGGACCCCGGCGACGGTGCCGGGCAGCCCGGCGTAGTACTTGAGGCCGTCCAGGTCGGCGTCGGTGAGGGACTTCAGGATCCCGGGCGACTCCGGTCCCTGGACGGCGATCAGGGCGTAGGCGTCCCGGTCGTCGCGCACCTCGGCGTCGAAGCCGGCGGCACGTTCCCGCAGCGCGTCGAGGACCACCTGGGCGTTGGAGGCGTTGGCGACGACCAGGTACTCGGTGTCGGCCGTGCGGTAGACGATCAGGTCGTCGAGGATGCCGCCGTCGGTCCGGCAGATCATGGTGTAGCGGGCGCGGCCCGGCCCGACCGAGGCGATGTTCCCGACCAGGGCGTGGTTCAGCAGCCGGGCCGCCTCGGGCCCGGTCACGGTGATCTCGCCCATGTGGGAGAGGTCGAAGAGGCCGGCCGCGGTGCGCACCGCGACGTGCTCGTCGCGCTCGGAGCGGTAGCGCAGGGGCATGTCCCAGCCGGCGAAGTCGGTCATGGTCGCGCCGAGCGAGCGGTGCAGGGCATCGAGTGCGGTGCGGCGGGGTGCGGCGGAATCGGTACTGCTCATCGGTCGGTCGTCTCCCAAGGGTCCCGAAGGCGTGACAGGCGAGGGGGCTGTCCTCCCCGCTGTCCTCCCCATCTGTCATCGGAACCTGAGAGGTTCGCCCTGACCCGCTCGGGGTCACGGCTTGCACCTTGGGTGGAGCCACTGACACAGCGGCCCGCTTTTCAGATGTGCCTCGCCCGCGCGGTAACGGGGCCTGAGAGATTCAAGGGAGGGACTTGCTCCTTCGGCGCCCCGGGCACCGTGGTGCCGGGGACTCTCCCGCGCGGATTCAAGCGGCCGGTATGCAGTTGGCGCGGACATCATTGCATGCCCGGCTGACCTTTGTGACAGGGCTGTGGCGGGAAGCGGACCGAACTGCGGAACACCGTACATTACCTTTTCTTTACGGAAGGTGGGGAGAACCTTTCCTGAACCCCTGGGGAGGACGATCACGGTGACGAGGACCACGGCGTACGCGACGACGGGCATCGCCCTGCCCGGGCAGCAGACGGCCCCTGCCCGGGGCGTCCGCGACCTGCGCGACCGTGCCGGCCACAGCCCGCACGGCCTGCTCTTCGGTCGCCGCGACCTGGTCGTGGTCACCGGGTTGCCGGGCAGCGGGAAGTCCACGCTGATGCACCGCACCGTCCAGGGCATACGGATCGACTCCCAGGACACCCGTGACCGCTGGGACGCCCGGCTGGCCCGCGTCCTGCCGTACGCCGTCTACCGCCCGCTGGTCCGCCTCGCCCACTACGCCGCACTGCGCCGCGCCCTCGGCACCGGCGAGGGCGTGGTCGTGCACGACTGCGGCACGCAGGTCTGGGTGCGCGACTGGCTGGCCAGAGAGGCGCGCCGCCGCGGCGGCACCCTGCACCTGCTGCTGCTCGACGTCACGCCGGACACGGCCCTGGACGGCCAGCGTGAGCGCGGCCGGGGCGTCTCGCGGTACGCCTTCCTGCGCCACCGCCGGGCGGCGGGCAGGCTGATCCGCTCCGTCGAGAAGGGCGAACTGCCCCCGGGCTGCGGCGGGGCACTGCTCCTCGACCGCGACGCGGCGGACGCGCTGCGCCGCATCGCCTTCACGACCTGAACGCGCCGGGCCGCACCCCCCGCGCGCTGCGACTGCACGGACCGCACCTCTCGGGCCGAACGCATCAGGGTGAGCGTGTCGGGCCGCCCGCGCGCGGCCTGAACCGTGCGTGCTGTGCGACGCGGCCTGAACCGTGCGCGTTGCGCTCTGCGGGTTGAATGGTGCGCGCTGCGAGGTGCGGGCCGAACTGTGCGGGCCGAACTGTGCGGGCCGAACTGTGCAGGCTGAACTGTGCGGGCCGGATCGGCTGCTGGCTTTGTCGGTGGCACCCGCTAGCCTTTCCAGCCTCAGCAGTGGTTTCCAGCAGGCGGTAGGCAGATGGACTTCCCGGCGGACTTTCCCGCGGACTTCCCGGCACAGGCACACCCCCACCCGCACGGCGGTTGGCCCGGCAACGAACTGGAGGAGGTGCTGTCGGCCTCCCTCGGCGTGCCCGCGGCGGCGGGCCGGCTCATCGAGGTGCTGGGCCGCAGCTTCCTGTGGATCCCGCTGCCCGAGGGCGGCGGCCCGCACAGCGGCTCCCTCGACCTGCCCACCACGGAGATCGCCGGCCAGGTGTACGTCC
>NZ_JBEYFC010000540.1:0-5804 GCF_040634175.1 Streptomyces sp. NPDC007162 | reverse complement strand
CCTCGCCCAGGCACTGGAAGCCCTGATGCTGGTCCTCGCCGAGGAGAACACCACGCCCACCTAGGCGGACCCCACCGCCGATCGCGAAGCGCTGCCGGTGGGCTCGGCGCACGGCCGGTGAGGATCGCGGTGGCCGTCTGCGCGCTCGACGGCATGCAGAGCCTCTTCTCCGGCGTTGGAGTCGTGGTCAGATCCTTCGTGCAGCAGGCGGAACACATCTTGACGGAGGCTTTCGCGGACACGGGCCACACCTGGACTATGTCATGTGCGAGCGGGTCGCTGCTCGATGACGCCGTGAACCTACGCGCGGATCTGCGCGCCGCTACGTGCAGAGCCTGTGCCCACAGCGGCGGCACCTTCACGCAATTGCCGTCCCTCACTGACGGGAGCGACGCTGCCAAGCTATTCGTCGGCCGGGATCCGAGCCGCCCCGTGGATCAATGGGCGGCTCTGTCCACCGCCGCGGCCAATTGGCTGCTGGACCTCGCGACAGAACACGATGTGGTTCTGGCACTGCTCCATGACACACCCTTCGCGGCGGTTGCCGGACGGCTTTCCGGCCTCAACAACACAGCCGGGAACGACCCCTCGCCCCAAACTCGCGCCGCCGAGCGGATCATGCCTGTCTGGGTGCCACACAGCCTCGGCGTCGTCTTCCCGGATCAAATGAGTGCCCAGCGGCGCGAGTTCGAAGCCCGCGGCGTAGCAGACCTCATCGAGCGTGATGGCTGCGTGGGCTACGTCAGCGACTACTACGAAAACGTCCTCGCCGGCTGGGACGGCATGCGGCAACGCCACCTGGTCCCCTTCCACAACGTCATCGACACCGCCGCCTACCAGCGACCGCCTACGGAACAGGCACTCGCCGTGCTGCGCAAGATCCCCGCTGACGCCCGGCTCACCTTCAGCTGGGGCCGGTGCAAACCTCAGAAGGGCTTCGACGCGCTGCTGGACGCGTTCTGCGGCGTCCTGGCGGCGCGCCCGGACGACCGCGACCACTTGCTGCTCGTGGCACCGACGGCCACGACTGAGCCGTCCTACCTGGAGACCGTCAGCGGCCTGATCAACAGGTTGCCGGGCGAGCGAGTGACCGTCTGCCACGACTTCGATGAGACGCTGCCCTTCGCGGCGCTGCGCGACTCCCGGCTGGACACGGTCGTGCTGGCCTCGCGTTTCGAGGCGTTCGGCCTGGTCGCTGCTGAGGCCCTGGAGTTCGCCCACCCTGCCGCGCGCATCGTGCACTCACCGATCCCAACCTTCGAGACCGTGCTCGGCGGCGATCCACGCGCGGTCCGACTGGCCGACGTGAACGCAAGATCGATTGCCGCCGCCCTGCTCGACGACTCGCGGCCGGTTGCCCGAACCACCGTTGCGAAGCAGGGCCCCGAACGCGATGACCCCGGCGCTGCGTTCGTCCACACCCAGGCCAAAGGCGTGCGGGCATGCCTGGATCTGGCTCTGGACCGAGGTGCAGTCCGATGAGCGGGGACGCACGCCCTGTCGGCGCTTACGGCCTGTGGCCACTCGCGCTCCCGCTGCTCGGCGAGCTTCTGATCATCGCCTTCGGCACGTTCAGTGAAGTGTTCTTCCTCGGCCGGGTAGGACTCGACGCGGTGGCCGCGTACGGCATCGTGGCGCCCGTGCTGCTCCTGTGTATCGTCTTCCTGCGTCTGTCCGCCCAGGGCGCGGGTGCCGTGTTGTCCCGGTACAGGGGCAGCGGAGACATGGGGCGCGTAGCCGTCGGGCAAAGGCTGGCCCTAGCCGTGTCGACGGTCCTCGGACTCGTTCTCGCGGGCGGTCTGGCTGGGCTGAGCGAGCAGATCTTCTCCCTCATGGGCGCGTCGGGCCAGATCCTCGTCTACGCGCAGCAGTACGCGCTGGGCTGGTCGTTGGTCATCGCCGTCATGTCGGTCCGCTTCCCCGTCGCGGCTTTCGCCTCCTCGTACGGCAACACGCGCTGGGCGCTGGTCTCCAACGTCACTGGCACGGCGGTTGCGGTCACGCTGAACGCCTCGCTCGTCCACTGGTATGTCCACTGGTCCCGTCCCGCGCTGTGGGTCGCCCTCGCGGTCGCCGCCGGCTATCTGACCAACCTCATCGTGCTCGTGGTGCTCGCGCGGCCGAGCTTCGTGCGCTCCGCTTCTCGGACGCTCGGCGAACTGCGGGAGATCGCAAGGGAGATGGCACGGGTCGTCGTCCCTGGCACGCTCGATCCGGTCCAGTTCAATGTGTTGCTGATCCTTATGACCACGATCGTCGCCTCCTTCGGTAGCGATCAGCTGGCGGCCCGGGCCTACGCAACGCAGGTCGCGAGCTTCGTGTTCATGTACTCCCTCGCGTTAGCGCAGGCGAGCCAGATCCTGGTCTCCAGGGCGTTCGGCGCGGGCGACTTCGCTGGGGCCAAACGGCTCCTCAACATGGTGAGTGTGCGCAGCGTCGGCGGCGCGGTTGTGCTCGCGGTGCTCGCCGTAATAGGCGTGTGGCTCGGGATCGGCCAGCTGACAACGAGCCACGAGGTGGCGCGCCTCACCATCGCCCTGATCCTACTGGGCCTGGTGCTGGAACCGGCCCGCTCGCTCAACATCACGACGAACCTGTCGCTCGTGGCAATCGGTGACGGCCGATTCGTCCTGACCGTCGGCATCGGATTGAGCTGGCTGGTCGGTCTGCCTATTGCGTATCTGCTTGGACGGGGTGTGGGCTGGGGTGTCGTCGGCGTCTGGATCGCGGTCGCCCTCGACGAGAGCATCCGGGCGGCAATAGGCCTTTGGCGGTGGCGTGCACTCAATTTGGGCGCACTGCAGAACGTGACGGCCCTCGCCGAGAGCTCGGCGACCGGCGTGGAGGTAAGAGAGTGAAGCGGCAGGAGCCAGTGCTGGAATCGACTGAGGTCGCGGCAAGCGTGATCATCCCGACTTACAACCGGGCCGACCTGTTGCGCCGCACGCTCGGCGCGCTCTCCTGCCAGCGGGATGCCGCCTTCGAGGTCATCGTCGTGGACGACGGTTCGAGCGACGGCACCCGTGAAATGGTGGCGGCATTCGCGAGCCGTCTGCCGGTGCGGTACTTCTTTCAAGAAGACCTCGGCTTCCGCGCCGCCGCGGCGCGCAACCTCGGCATCCGCGAGGCCCGGGGCGATGTGTGCGTATTCCTCGACTCCGGCGTACTACCGACGACCGGCCTGGTACACCATCACGTGGCCCTGCACCGTGCCGGCCCCGAACGACTGGCCGTCGTCGGCTACACCTGGGCATACCGTGCTTCCCTTCCGCTCGGCCCCGAGACAGTGGCGGCCATCGATCCGGAAGACGCCGATGGGTCGGCTGCGTGCCTTGCCGCGTTCCCGGACGGACGCGACGTTCGCGACGACTTCTTCTATTCGGCCCAAGGAGAGGATCTGGGCGTCCAGCCCGCGCCTTGGGTCACCTTCTGGGCGTGCAACGTCTCAGTTCGCCGGGAGGACCTGTTCCTCGTGGGGCTCTTCGACGAGGCGTATCGTGGCTGGGGATTCGAGGACCTCGATCTCGGTTACCGTCTTTTCCGCTCGGGCGTGCGTTTCCGCCTGTCCCGACAAGCCGCCGCCGTGCACCTGCCCCACCAACGCGCCGACGACGACGGTCAGCGCTCCGACCACGAGAACAAACTGTACTTTCACAGCAAGTTTCGCAATCACGTCAGCGAGCTGGCCCTGTCGACGCCTTACAACTTGCAGATCAATGCGCTCTTGAAGGAGCGGCAGGTGAACCCACCTGTCGCGCCGTGACCGGCATCCGAGTGGTGCACCAACTCGCCGGGGAGTCGGCGGGCGGCCGTCGCGGTCATGTTGTGTCCAGGGCGAGTTGGGTCTCCTTCGACGTCGACGCGGACCAGCCAACGATGCGACGCGAGTAGGTGTCCACGACGAACGCGACGTAGACGACTCCAGACCAGGCCGCGACGTGTGTGCAGTCGGCGACCCAGGTTCGGTTCGGGGCCGGGGCGACGAAGTCCCGGTCGAGTGGATCCGGGGCCCTGGCGGTTGAGCTGTCGCCAGACCTTTCGCGCGCCATAGACCCGGTAGTTGGACTCGTAGATTTCCTTGATCCGTTCCTTGAGTTCCTCGTCTCGCACGGTTCGCGGCGAGAGTGTCAACTGGCGTTTCCTGGCGCCGTAGTAGGTGGAGGGGGGCGATGCTGATGCCGTGCGCTGCCAGCACGGTGCAGATCGGCTCGACACCGCCGAAGCGGTCCCGCATCTCGTCGATGAACGCTACGAGCGCGCGCATGGCCGGTCGAGCTCGGCCGCGAAGAAAGCCGAGGCTGCCTTGAGGATCTCGTTCGCCCGCTTCAGCTCGGCGATCTCCTTCTTCAGGGCCTTGACCTGCGCGGCCTCCTCGGTCGCCGTCCCCGGCCGCTGCCCGGTGTCGATTTGGTCCTGGCGGTTCACTTGCGCAGCGTCTCGCGCGAACCGATGCCGAGCGTCTCCATCACCGCGTTCAGCGCGGCAGTCTCGTTCCGGTAGTCGTCGCGGATCTCCGCGACCATGCGGACCGCGCGCTTGCGCAGCTCACGCGGGTACATCGAGGGTCGTGCCATGACTGCGAACCCTTACACGGAATCGAGTCTCCACCTCACTCGGGGCGGTTCACCCGAAGCGCACCGTTTGAGGGAGACTCCAACCGTCGTGATGTCGTCACGGTGTCCGGTTCTACGCGGCCGGTGCCGCGAGGCGGAAGCCCACGCCGATGGCTTCCAGATCCTCCTCATAGGCGCCGTGCCGGCGGGCGCAGCGGGCGAGGTCCCGGTCGTGGCGGAAGGCGCCGCCTCGCGTGATGTGCCGGTCGAAGGCCCAGTCCTCGGTGGTCGGCACCTCGGCGGGCGCGCCCGGGTAGGGGGCGTAGGGGGTGGAGGTCCACTCGTCGGCGTTGCCCGCCATGTCCAGCACACCGAAGGGGCTGGCCCCGTCGGGGAACGAGCCGACCGGCATGGTGGTGCCGATGCCGAGGTCCAGCAGATTGGCCAGACCGGTTCGGTACTCCTCGCCCCACGGGAACTCCCGGCCGTCGTCGCCTCGCGCGGCGCGCTCCCACTCGTCCTCCGTGGGCAGCCGCACATCGAGGCCGAGCCGTTCCCCGAGCCACCGGCAGTAGGCCGTCGCCGCCTCCCAGGGCACCCCGATAACCGGGTGATCTGCCGGCGTCTCTGGGACCGGCCGGCCGGTGGCCGCCGCGAAGCGGGCCCACTGGCCGACCGTGACCGGGGTGCGGGCGATCCGGAACGCCGGGACGTGGATCTCCGCGCGCGGGGCTTCCTTCAAGTACCACTCCACCGGCACCCTGATGTCCGCATAGCGGCGGGCCACTGCCGCTATTTCGTCGACCGGGGTCCCCCGACGCAACAACCCAGCCGGGATGTCAACCCAGTTCACCTGCTCCACGCGCATGGATCCTCCTGGACTCAAGTGGGCAATCCAAATTTTCACCTCGGTGGTCGGGGCGCGCGTCGGCCGATGGACCCATGTCACCAGCGACCTTGGAACCAGGACATTGAGCCACGGGCCAACCGGGTCAACGAGCGCCGACACGGCACGTCACGACGCGGCCGCGCCGGCGTCCATGAGTTCGCCGTAGCGGATCGACACGCATTGGGCTGCCGCGATCACCGTGATGGATCAAGCCCGGCCCCTTGATGCTGGTTGGTCCGCGGTCGCCCTTGCCTTCCGTCTGTTCCACTACTGATCTTTTCGTAAGTTCGGTGGGTGTGGTGGCCTTGTGAGTGGGAGGCTTTCGGGGTGGCTTATCAACCCTCGCCTTCGGCTGCCGGCCC
>NZ_JBEYFC010000539.1:0-5827 GCF_040634175.1 Streptomyces sp. NPDC007162 | reverse complement strand
GGAGGCCCTCGCCCACGGCGACGGGCCCACGCACAGGCCGTCCGCGCCCACCGCGACCCGCGCGCGGCCCGCGTGTCCCGCACCCGCGCGGTCGCCCTCGCCCGCCGCTGCCAGGGCGCCCGCACCCCGGCCCTGTCCGGTCTGGTCCTCGGTGAACTCACCGCCCGCCAGCGGCAGATCGTCACCCTCGCCGCCGCGGGCCTCAGCAACCGGCAGATCGCCGAACGGCTGACCCTGTCCGTACGGACCGTGGGCAACCACCTCTACGGCGCCTACACCCGCCTCGGCGCGAGCGACCGCGCGGACCTGCCGTGGCTGGTGGAACAGCCGGACGCACAGTCGGCGTGAGTCGGTCGCCGGCGCTGGCCGCCCCGGGACCGGACTCCCTCAGGCCGCCCCGAACGCGGCGAACGCCCATCCCGTCGCCTGGTGGACCGTGTCGGCCGGCAGCGCGGCCCGCGCGTCGCGCAGCGCCTCCGCCAACGACAGCCCGGCGCCCAGGCCCTTGTGCAGGGCCAGCATGAGGGGCACCACCGCAGCGTCGTTGACGGGCGCGCTGCTCGCCACCACCCCGGCCGTGCCCAGCGGCAGCAACGCCGTGACCAGGCCGAGGAGTTCGTCGGCGCCGACCGAGGCGAGGCGGGCCGTGTCGCAGCTGGAGAGGATGATCCGGTAAGGGCTGCGGGCGAGCCGTTCGAAGTCGTGCACGATCAGCGGGCCGTCGGCCATGAGCAGGGACGAGAACAGCGGGCTGTCCGCACGGAAGGTGCCGTGCGCCGCGATGTGCGCGAGGGCGGCCCCGTCCAGCTCGGCCAGCACCCGGGGCACCTGGGCGTCGTCCTGTTCCAGCACCGTCGCCGTCGGGTACCGGCTCGCCACCTCCGGCACCTCCGCGCCCCCGGTCGCCAGACCGGGCCCGCGGACCAGCACCTGCCGGCCGCCCGGCGGCGGCTCGGTCTCCCGGGCCCGCAGCCAGCTCCCCGCCGACGGCGACACACTGAGCACCCGCTCCCGCAGACAGGGCAGCAGCGCCCACGGCACCCGGTGCAGGGCGCCCGGCGGGACGATCACCACGGGACCGGCGCCGAGCTGGTCCGCCGCCGCGCCCAGCAGCAGCTCCTCAAGGCGCCGCCCGGACGCCTCGACCACCGCAAGCCGACCCTCCGCCCCCGGATGCGCGAGCCGCCGCAGCCCCGCCTGGACGTGCTCCGCCTCGGCGACCGCGTCCGCCAGCAGACCCCCCGCGAAGCGCCGTACCCGGCCCCGGCCGCACAGCAGCACCTGCACCCGGCCGTCCAGGACGGCGAGTTCGACCAGCCGGGTGTCGCCGAGCCGGTCGAGCAGCCGGGCCGGGTCGAAACGGGCGCCCTCGCCCGGGGCGGCACCGCGGATGTGGTGGGTGCGGGAGCGGATCTCCCGTTCCAGGCGCCGCTGTTCACGCTCCAGCGCGGGCACCGGGCGGCGCTCCCGGCGGGCCTGCTCCGCGCGGGACGCGATCTCCCGGAACGCGGTCAGCGAACTGAGCAGGGCCGGGTCGGCGGGCGGCCGGGTCGGGGGAGCGGACAGGACGGTGGCCCGCCAGCGTTCGCTCCACTGAAGGAGCCGGCGCGGACCGCCGTGCGCGAGGCTCGCCTGCTGCGCCAGCGCGGCCAGTTCCGCGCCCTGCGCGGTGGCCCGGGCCCGCAGCTCCGAGGCGCCCAGCGTCATCCGGTGGTCGTCGAGGACGTCCAGGCCGCGCCGGCACGCCTCCAGCACCCCCCGGCCGGAACCCGCCGCCCGGGCGCGCAGCGCCTGGGCCGCCCAGCCGGTCATCCGGGCCAGCGGCGGGCCGGCGTGCCTGCTGCGCGCGGCCACCGCGAGATGCCGTTCCGCGTCCGCCGTCCACCCCAGCGCCAGCGCGATCCGCCCCGCGAGGAGCGAGGCCTCCGGCGCCGCGGGCGCCCCGAAGGAAGCCAGCCGGTCGGCGACCCCCGCCGCCTCCTGCACCAGCCGTCCGGAAGCGGCCCCGCCCGCCACCCGCGCCTCGATCAGCTCCAGCCGGGCATGCGTCTCCCACCAGCTGCGCCGCTGCCCCGAGAACAGCCGCACCGCGACGGCCGCACGGGCGACGGCGGTCCCCGCGTCCCCGGCCGACCGGGCGGCCCGGGCGGCGGCCAGCAGCAGCTCGGCCTTGCGGGTGGACTGCCCGCCGAGCCGGTCCAGGGTCGCGATCGCCGCGTCCGCCTCGGCCAGCGCCTCCGGCGCCAGCCCCGCCGCCATCAGCACCTCGCAGCGCGCGATGTACAGCATGAACGGCGGGGTGCCCAGCTCGGTGTACCGCTGCTCGGCCTCGGCGAGCAGCCGCAGCGCCGCCGGGACGTCCCCGGAGCGGAACGCGGCCAGGCCCCGGCTCTCCACGGCGACCGCCTTGTCGTGTTCCTGGCCCGTCGTCTCCCACAGCAGCTCGGCCGCGGTGAAGTCCGCGTCCGCCCGGTCCACCGCCCCCAGGGCCAGATGCACCGTGGCCCGCACGCTCAGCGCCCGCGCGGTCCAGATGACGTCGTCGGCCTGCCGCAGCGCCGGTATCGCCCTTCGTACGTCCTCCAGGGCCTCCTTGTGCCGGCCCAGCACCCAGCACGCGTACGCCCGCCGGTACAGCACCCGTGCCCGGGTGTGCCCGTTGCTCCGGGCCACCCCGCGCTCGATCGCGGCCAGCCCCTGCCTCGTACGCCCCGCGTGCACCAACGCGACCCCGAGGGTGCCGAGGACGTCCGCCTCCCGCTCCGCGGAGTCCGCGCGGGCCGCGAAGTCGCGGGCGCGGCGCAGATGGTCGAGGGCGACCCCGAGGTCCCCGAAGTCCCGTTGCCAGATGCCGATGACCTGGTGCGCCACGGACGCGTCGAGCGGCGGCGGACCGGACCTGAGGACCTGTTCCGCCCGTGCCAGTGCCTCGCCGGGGGCGGCGAACACCATCGGCAGCAGTTCCGTAACCGAATCGCTTCGCGCAGTCACTCCTCGGATGGTAGTGGCCTGGGCAGACATGCCCCACAGGTTTGACGCTGTATCAATCGGCGGCAAGGCGACTCTGACTGAAGAACGCCGTTTCCGGGGGAGGACAGGTCATGGCACCTCAGCGATTCCAGGAGCAGTTCGACCACATCCAGCGCTGCATGCCGGACGTTCCACTGGCGATGGGTCCGGACGACTCCGCCGAGTTCCTGTACGAGAAGGGGGTCGTGCTCGCCCGTGACGGGGAGGAGGCCCGGGTCGTCGAGGACACCGTGCGCGCCCACTTCACCGCGACCGCCGGACTGGTCGCCGACCACGTCCGCAGGACCGGCCCCGAGCGCAACCGCACCGGGGTCAGCCGCATCCGGGTCGGTGACCCGAACCACGGCGACCACACCGGGGACCACGCGGTCGGCCACGCGCTGCGCGCCCTGCGGGAGGCGGAGGACCGCACCGGACGCCGGATGGTCAGCCGCAACCACGTGGTCGCCACCACGAACGCCAACTCCTGCAACCCCTGCGAACCCCTGCCGGCCCTGCTCACCCAGGCGCCCAACCCGGGCGCCGCACAGGGCAGTCACGACCCCGGCAGCGCGGTCCGCGTCCTGGTGATCGACACCGGCCTGGTGCACGACTACCGCTCCTACCCGCTGCTCGCCCACGCCCAGGGCGACCCGCAGATCGCCGAGACCGACGCCGACGGAGTCCTCCAGCAGTACGTCGGCCACGGCACGTTCATCGCCGGCCTCGTCGCCGCCCTCGCCCCCAACACGGACATCACCGTCACCAACACCATGAACGACGTGGGTGCCATCCTGGAGTCCGAGTTCGGCGGCAAGCTCTTCGAAGCGGTCGACCGGCACGGCTGGCCGGACATCATCAGCCTCTCCGCCGGCACCTCGAACGGCAGCGGCGACGCACTGCTCGGCGTCGAGGCGTTCATGCGGGCCCTGCGCGACCAGCCCACCCTGCTCGTCGCGGCGGCGGGCAACAACGGCAGCGAGACCTCCTTCTGGCCCGCCGCCTGCGCGGATCTCACCGGCTACGAGGACACCGTCCTGTCGGTGGGCGCCCTGCGCAGCGACGGCGTGTCCGGCGCCTGCTTCACCAACCACGGCGACTGGGTCAAGGTCTACGCCCCCGGCGAGCTGCTCACCGGGCCGCTGGCCGGTTTCGACGCGCCCGTGCCGTACGTCTACCAGCACACCACCTACGAGGCCTGCCGGTTCGGCTTCACCTACGCCTGCACCTGCCAGTACCCGCGCCACACCGGCGTGTTGACCGACACCGGGACGACCGGCCCCGGCAAACCCGACCAAGTGATGTTCGAAGGATTCGCACAGTGGAGTGGAACATCGTTCGCCACCCCCATCGTCGCCGGCCTCGTCGCCGACTGGATGACCACCCACCGGGTCACCGACCCGCGCGCCGCGCGGGCCCGGCTGCTCGCGGCCGCCACGGAGTACGCCGAGGTCTGCGGGGCACAGGTCCCGGCGCTCCGCCCGGCCACCTGGCAGCCCGTTCCGGTCGTCCAACTGGCCGCCTCGGCCTGAGTTCCGGAACACTCCCCTCCACGGCGTACGATGACTTGCCGTACACGAGGGGTGGGACCGTGGACCGAGCAGAGGTCGGCGCGCTGGTCCAGTCCGCCGTCGACGGTGACGCGGCGGCCTGGAAGGCGCTCGTGGAAGGGCTGAGCCCGCTGGTGTGGTCCGTGGTGCGCGCGCACCGGCTCTCCGACGCCGACGGGCACGAGGTGTACCAGACGGTGTGGTTCCGGTTCGCCCAGCACCTGGGCCGCATCCGGGAACCCGACAAGGCCGGTTCCTGGCTGGCCAGTACGGCCCGCAACGAGTGTCTGAAGGTGATCCGGGGGCTGACCCGGCTGATGCCGACCGACGACCCGCAGGTCCTGGACCGGATCAGCGAGGACCGCACGCCCGAGCAGTCGCTGATCGACGCCGAGGAGCAGGCGGTCGAGGCCGAGCGGATCCGCCTGCTCTGGCAGGAGCTGGAGGAACTCGGCGACCGGTGCAGGCAGTTGCTGCGCGTCCTGATGGCCTCGCCACCGCCCAGCTATGTCGAGGTGTCCGTGGCACTGGGCATCGCGGTGGGCAGCATCGGCCCGCTGCGCCAGCGCTGCCTGCGCCGGCTGCGGGCCCGGCTCGACGCGAGGGGTGCGGCGTGAACGACCGGTTCCCGGACGAAGAGGGCCACGACGACACCGGGTTCGACGCGGACGCCCTGGAGGAGGAGCTGCGCCAGGCGGCCGCCGTGCTCGACCCGCTCCCGGCCGGCCTGCTGCAAACGGCCATGGACGCCTACGCGTTGCACGACCTGGACGCCCGGATCGCCGAGCTGGCCTTCGACTCGCTCGTCGACGCCGTCCCGGTCAGGGGAGTCGAGGACCCGCCCCGGATGCTGACCTTCCGGGCGGGCGGCGTCACTGTGGACGTCGAGTTCACCGCCGAGGGACTGCTCGGCCAGGTGCTGCCCCCGCAGTCCGCGCGCATCGAGGTGCTCGGCGGCCCGTCGGTCGTACGCCCGCTCACGGCCGACGGCATGGGGCGGTTCACCGGCGACGCCCCGCCCGCCGGTCCGTTCGCGCTGCGGCTGCGGACCGGCGGGGAAGTGATCGTCACGGAGTGGCTGCGGGCCTGAGGGAGCCCGGTCACCAGGTGACGGGCAGCGTCCGCGGCCCGCGGATCATCGTCCTGCGGCGCCACTGCACGTCCTCGGCCGGCACCGCGAGCCGCAGCCCCGGCAGCCGGTCGAGCAGGGTGTCGACCAGCAGTTCGGTCTGGAGCCGGGCGAGGACCGCGCCCGTGCAGTAGTGCGG
>NZ_JBEYFC010000538.1:0-5833 GCF_040634175.1 Streptomyces sp. NPDC007162 | reverse complement strand
GGCGCCCAGAGAGCTGCCCGAGGAACGGATCTTCCTCCGGACAGGCACGCGTCACCGGGCCAGCCGGGCGCCGAATCCGCCGGCAGCACCAAGCTGGTGTGCTGCGCCAGAAATCCTGATCGTTCATCCTGAAGAGGTCAGCGGATACGAGTGGCGGTCCTTCGAGGACTCTGCCTCGCCGACCGTCCGCGCCAAGCTGGCCCTCCTCCCCCGCCCTACTCAGTCCTGACACTCACCGACGGGAGTACGCCGTGGCCGTCACCACCGCCGCACCGCCGAGCACCGCGCGCCGCCGCCACATAGCGGTCATCCCCTGCCGCTGGGGAGCCTCCCGTTTTCCGGGAAAGCCCCTTGCGCAGCTCGGGGATAAGCCGCTGCTGTGGCACGTCCACCAGCGCTGCCTGGAGGCAAAGCGCCTCGACGGGGTGGTGGTCGCCACCGATGACGAGCGCATCGAGGAGGCGTGCCACCGCCTGGGCATCGAGTGCCTGCGGACCGGAGAACACCTCACCGGCACGGACCGCGTTGCGGAGTGCGCGGAACGCCTGCCCGTACATCAACGTCCAGGGCGACGAACCGTTCATCTCCCCCACCGCAATCGACGCCGTTTCCGATGCCTTGGAGCACTTGGCATCCGGAACTCTGGCTGTGAACGCGTACACGGAGCTGGACGACGCCGGTGCCGTCCTGGACCATAACGTCGTCAAGGTCGTCTTCGATGCCGAGCACAACGCCCTCATGTTCTCCCGGCAGCCGATCCCGTACCCGCGCGGTGACCGACCGAGGTACCTGCGTCAGCTCGGTCTCTACGGCTTCACCCGAACGGCCCTCACCACGTTCCGGCATCTCCCTCAGGGGCCGCTGGAACGTACCGAAGGCGTGGAGATGCTGCGCTTCATCGAACACGGCCACGACGTACGGATGCTCGGCGTCGCGGACGAAGGATTGGCGATCGACACTCCCGAAGACCTCGCAAGGGCCAGCACTTTGTTGCGGACTCACACCGAGCCTGCGATTGCCCGCTTCTCCTGATAACCGCGATCGACCGCCGCTCCCTGGATCCGGCACTTTGCTCGCCCGCTTCCACGAGGTCACGCTCCATCCCCGGTGCCGAACGGCGGCACGCTCGGCGTTTTGGCCACCGTCGCTCCAACCCCTGGCCCAGGGGCCGCAAGGGTCGATGCAACCCGCAAGCTCCGGCGCGCGCTCCATCCCAGGGTTACCAACACGACCGAAACACATGTGTTCGAAATTCCGACCGGCTCGTTGAGCCGCAGGAGCAGTCACACAACCGTCAAGGGGGACCACGTTGACTTCGGCCCGGACACCAGCACATGTGACTCCTCATAACGTGGCACCGAGTAAGGAGTACTCGTACCGCGACGAGTCCAGCCGCAGGGCCTCTGTGCAGATGATCACTGTCACCATGGCGCGGTGGCTTCCACGCCAGCTCTCCAGTCGCTGCGCCAGCCCGGGCCCGGAGGCACGCTGTGAATAGGTTCTTCGGACGGGTGCGGATGGCCGAGCCGGAGGTCTCCGACGCCGAGCAGGAGCTTTTCGGCGGTCCTCTGCGCTATGACTTCGGCTGGTCTGAACATGAGCGTGCACGGCTCGACTTGACGATGATGTCGGCTCTACGCTCCATGCCGAGGCTCGTGGGAGCGACCTTACGGATGACGTGGCAAGCAGACCGCCGCGCTCTGCTCACGGTCGCCCTCAGCGAGATCGGACAGGGTCTCGCCGCCGCAGTGGGGCTGCTCGCGGTCAACGCCGTCATGCACGCGCTGCTCGGCTCCGGCACCCCCGGGCAGCGGCTGCACGCGGTCCTGCCGGGACTGCTCGCCGCCGCCGGCGCGGCCGTGGTCAACTCGGGCCTGGCCGGGTGGTCCACCTCGCGGGCGGGCCGGCTGGAGCCACTAGTCGAGCGGATCGCCACCACGCAGTACCTGGCCGCCGCCGCGTCGGTGGAGCTGGAGGCCATCGAGGACCCGGAGTTCCGGCGGCTGATCGACGTCGCCCAGTACGGCGCCGCATCCGCCCGCCGCATGATCAGCGCCTGCGTGGCCGCGCTGAACGGCACCATCTCCCTGATCTCCACGGCCGGCGTCCTCACCATCCTCCACCCGGTCCTGCTGCCGCTGCTGATCCTGATCGCGGCGCCGCGCGGCTGGGGCGCGATGCGGGTGGCGCAGGAACGGTATGTGTCGGTGATGAGCTGGGTCGAGCACGTGCGGGCCAGCCGTCTCATCGGCAACCTGCTCACCGAGCGCTCGGCAGCGCAGGAGGTGCGCATCCACGCCGTAGGGCCGTTCCTGCTCAGCCGGTACGAGCGTATGGCGGAGAGCGCGGAGGCCGAGCAGGAGCGGCTGGCCGCCGGGAAAGCGGTCACCGAGTGGGTGGCCGCCGCGCTGTCCGGGCTCGCCATGGCGGCGACGTACGCGGCCATGTTCCTGCTGATCACGAGCGGGCACATGAGTCTTGCCGTGGCCGGCACCGCCGTCATCGCCGTCCGGTCCGGCTCGGCGAGCCTGGGCGCGCTGGTGATGAACGTCAACCAGCTGCACGAGGAGTCGTTGTACGTCCGCGACCACGCCCGGTTCCTGGACGAGGCGGCACGGCGCACCATCCCCAGCGGGGGCGATCCCGTACCGTCGCAGGTGAAGCAGGTCGTCCTCGACCAGGTGAGCTACCGCTACCCGGACCGGGAAACTCCCGCCCTCGACGGGGTCTCCCTCGCCCTGCCCATGGGCTCGGTCACCGCCGTGGTCGGCGAGAACGGCTCGGGCAAGAGCACGCTGATGAAGGTGTTGTCGGGCTTGCTGCTGCCGCAGAGCGGGACCGTGTGGTGGGGTGATGCCCACGTCGCTTCCCTCGACCGCTCCGAAGTCTTCGACCGCGTCGCGCTGCTCACCCAGGACTTCCAACGCTGGCCGGTGACGGCGGCGTTGAACATCCGGATCGGCCGGCCGGCCCAGGAAGCCGGTCCCGAGGACCTGCAGCCGTCCGTGGACTACGCGGGTGCCGGACCGGTCATCGCAAAACTTCCAGAGGGCCTTCGGACCCTGCTGGCCCGAATGTTCCGCGGTGCTAGCGAGCTCTCCGGCGGCGAGTGGCAGAAGATCGGGCTCGCCCGTACCCACTGGCGCAGCTCCACCTCGGATGCCGACAGCGTCCTCATCGTGGACGAGCCCACCTCCGCTCTCGACCCGGAGGCCGAGATCGCCGCCTTCGACCGTATCCGCCGGCTCGCCGCACCGAACCGGGCCGTCGTCCTGGTCACCCACCGCATGTCCGGCGTCCGCCATGCCGACCGCATCTACGTCCTGCACCACGGACGGCTCGTCGAACACGGCAGCCACGACGAACTCATGGCCGCCCAAGGGCGCTACGCCTCGATGTTCGACGCGCAAGCCGCCCAGTACGCCCCCACAGGAACCATCCCCCGCCCCGGCTCCCCCACCGTCGCCGATCCCGCATGACCCGCTCCAGGGGCCCAGCGTGCCGACTCCTCCCACCACCGCGCAGGAGCACGATCCCAGCAGGCTGCGGCACCGGCTCGTCGATCAGCTCCGAGCGGCCGGCACGTCCGCACAGCCGCCGTCAGGGCCACCCCGCGCAGGGTGCCCCGCCATGCTTACGCACCGGAAGTGCCCGTGCGGACCGCGTACGCCGATGACATCATCCCTACCCGGTACGCCCGACGGCCGCATCAGCAGCTCCGTCAGCGCACCGTGGCTGCAGGCCGTCATGCTCGAAGCAGCCTCCGGGCCGGCCAGAAACACGCGAATCAGGGTCAACTGGCCCGTCGTTCCCGGCATCGCAGCGCCGGCTCTGGTGCTGCCCCGCCGCTCAGCCTCCGACGATGCCCGCCAGGACCAAAATCCCAGCCGTCCCACCCGCTAGCAAAGGAGCCGCATGGTGACGACCCCAGCCAGCGCCGATTATTGGGAGCCGCTCTGGGCCGATGGACGCCGGTACCGGGAGGTCACCAGCACCGAGGCCACGCTGCTCGCCGACCATGTCGGACCGGGCCGCGGACGCCCGGCTCTCGACATCGGCACCGGCGAGGGCTCCCTCGCCCGCCACCTCCATCAGCTCGGTTACCGCACCACCGGCATCGACTTCGCCCCCAGCGCCATCACCGCAGCCCGGAACACCCAGCAGGGTGAGGGGCCGGCCTGGCACCTGATGGACTTCACCTCCGATGACCCCGGCGCCCTGCCGGACCCCGCGTATGCCGTCGTCGCCTGCCGCCTGGTCTACCGCTGGATGGACGACAAGGCGGCCTTCCTCGACCGTGTCCGGCAGGTCCTCGCACCCGGTGGGACCTTCTGGGTTGTCACCGAAATCGCCGGCCGTCGCGAGGCCGGTGATCCGTACCGGCACCTCGGGATCAGCCCCGCCGAAGCCGAGACGCTCACCGCGGGCTGGTCCGTCGTACGCGTCGCCGATCTCGACGTGCTGCGCTGCTACGCACTCCGCCCCTGAACTCATCACGGGAGTTAACGTGTTGGACATCGAACATCAGACGCGCCTCGCCTGGGACGCCTACGGAACACACCACCTGGGGCGCGGTACGCCCCTGACCGAGGTGGACCAGATCACCTGGGGCCCTGCCGCGAACGCGGCGGGGGACGCCATCCTCGGGGACATCAGAGGCCTGCGCGTCCTGGACATCGGCTGCGGCCCTGGTCGGCACGCCGCACACCTGGCCCGCGCCTACGGTGCGCAGGTGGACGGCGTCGACGCCTCCCTCAGCCAGATCGAGAGAGCGCGCGCCCGCTACCCCGAGGTACCGGGACTGCGGCTGATCCACGCCGACGCTGTCGAGCACCTGAGCACGGCAGCGCCGTACGACGTGATCTACTCCCTCAGCACCTTCCACTTCCTCGACCCGCACCGACTCCTGCCCGCCCTGGCCACCGCCCTCAAACCGGGCGGACGGCTGTACTTCACCGTGCTGCACACCAACTCCGCCGGCCACGGCCCCACCTCGACCATCACCCCACGCCCGGAGATCCTGCGCCCGGCCGGCGGCGACGACCTCACCGTGCACATGTGGGTACTCACACCCGAGTTGTGGGAAGACCTGCTCGTCCACTACGGCTTCCGCGTGCAGGACATCACCGTCCTCGACGCGCCGGAAAAGAACAACCACGCCTCCTACCGGCTCTTCCAGGTCCACCGACCGGCCCGGATCACAGCCCGTCCCCGCACCCCGAAACCACCCCTCGCCCACGCCGCCGTCGGCGTCGGCGCCGTGCTGCTCGCGCCCCAGGGCCTCCTCCTCGGCCGACATCGGCTGGGCACACGGGAGCTGCCGGGCGGCACGGTGGAGCCCGGCGAATCACTGTCCGAGGCCGTCGTGCGCGAACTCGCCGAGGAGACCGGCCTCACGGCCCTCCCCGCGGACGTACGCCTGCTCGGCACTCTCCTCGACCACGTCGGCGACGTCGTCCGCCTCACTGTGGCCACCGTCGTCACCGCCTGGCAGGGAACCCCCGCCGACCAGCCCGACGAGAGCGTGACCGATTGGCGCTGGTGGCCCCTGGACTCCCTGCCGTCCGGTCTGTTCGAATGCAGCGCCCAAGTCCTGACCGCCTGGCGGCCCGACCTGCCCATCGACCACCCGCCCGCGCACTTCACCCCATTTGCCGACACGACGGCCGCCGCGGAATGACTGTGGCAGGCAGCAGCCCACCTCACCGTCTATCCAGCCGCCTGTACCACAGAGTCCGATACGCCTCCCGATGATTCAGAGCGCGTATGACCTCTCCACCACCCAACGACACCGCAGCGCACAGCACCGCGATGTCGGCGGCCGATCCGGAAG
>NZ_JBEYFC010000537.1:0-5834 GCF_040634175.1 Streptomyces sp. NPDC007162 | reverse complement strand
GCTGCCGGCCGCGGACGTCACCTGCGCCGCGTCCGCCCACTGAGGGGCACCTGCGGGGTCAGTTCTTTTTCTTCTTGTAGGTGGTCCTGCTGCTGAGCGTCCAGCTCCGGGACGTCACCGTGTGGCGGTGCCTGTCCTTCGCCGTGACCGTGACCTCGAACCGGGTGCCGTCCGGCAGCGGGGCCGACAGGTGGACGGCCGCCCGGTGGGTTCTGCGGTCGTAGGAGACGACGGCCGTGACGTGGAGCTTTCTGGCCGCCGCGGAACCCTGCAGGACGGTCACGGTCGCCTTGACGGACGTCACCGCCGCCTTGGCCGGGACGGCCAGGACGAGGGCGCTCGCCGCGTCGGCGGTGTGCGCCACGGTGGCCGCGGTCACCTCCGAGGCGGCGACCGACGCGGCCAGCGACGTGCTCGGGTCGTCGGCGGTGAAGACGGGGCCGACCCAGTAGTTCGAGGAGCCGTAGGAACCGCTGGGGAAGGCCGGGTCGCTGCCGTACCTGTAGAGCCCGTTGTGGTGCGTGGCGGTGTCGGCCGTGGCCGTCAGCGGGTAGGACTTGTGGGCCGCCGCGAAGTAGCCGCCGTCCACGGCGTAGTTGCCGTTGGGCGCGTGGTAGGAGACCACGTACGGGGTGTCCGCGGTGATCGCCACCGGATTGGCGAAGGCCAGCGTCTGCCAGCCGGAGGCCGTCTCGTTGGTGAAGGTGCCGCTGGCGAGCAGGGTGCCGCCGTCGGTCCACAGGCTGCCGGTGTGGGTGCCGGTGTTGCCGGTGCCCTTGTAGAAGGTGACGCCGGTGACCCAGCCGGCCGCCGACGAGGTGAACCGGGTGCCCAGCTCGACGGAGTTGGAGTCGGCGGTCATGTCGGTGTTCGCCGGCATGGTGGCGGAACTCCACAGCGAACAGGGGCAGGTGACCGCGGGTGGCGTGGGACTGGTGGTGAACGACCAGGTCACCGGGTCCGTCATGGCGTTGCCCCAGACGTCGGACGCCTGCACGGACGCGGTGTACGAGGTGTTCAGGTCCAGCTCCGTCGACGGCGTGAAGGTCGCCTTGTTCGACGCGGGGAAGGTGACGGTCCCGGGCACGGTGTCACCGGACGCGTCCTTCACGGTGAAGGTCACGCTGTCGGTGTCGACGGCCGAGCTGAAGGTGGCCGACACCGGTGCCGTGATCGACGCCTCGGTCGCCCCGGAGGTCGGGGAGGTCGAGCTGACGGTGGGCGGGGTCGTGCTCGCCGTCGAGGTGTCCAGCACCACGTCGACCCAGTAGTTGCTGCCCGAGGACTGCGAGGACGGGAAGGCGCTGGCCGAACCGTAGTGGAAGACGCCGTTGCCGCCGTCGACGCCCGACTTCAGCGCCGTCAGCGGAGCCAGCCCCGCGTCACTGCCGGCGAGGCTGGTGTCGAAGGAGTAGCCGCCGTTGGGGGCGAAGTACGAGGCGACGTAGGTGGTGTTGGCCTTGACGGTCACCGGCGCGGCGAAGTTCAGCTGCTGCCAGCCGGAGGCCGTCTCGTTGGTGAAGGTGCCGGTGGCCAGCCGGGTACCGGAGGCGGTCCACAGGCTGCCGGTGTGGGTGCCGGTGTTGGCGGGCGACTTGTAGAAGCGCACCCCGGTGACCGAACCGGCAACGGTGGTGCGGAACTTGACGCCCAGTTCCAGCGAGCTGCCGTCACCGGCGTTGACGGTGCCGGGCACGGCGGAGGCCGCCCAGATGGTGCAGGGGCAGGCCTGCGGTCCGACGGTCAGCGGGATGGTGGTGACGGATCCGATGTTGACGCTGTCGTCGATCGCCCGGACCTTGACGGACGCCGCGCCCGGGGTGCTCGGGGTCCAGGTGTAGCTCCAGGAGGTCAGGCCGGTGGCGGCCTGCCAGGTCGAGCCGCCGTCCGTGGACACCTCGACACGGGCGACCACGCCGCCGGAGTCGGTGGCGGTGCCCTTGACGGTGACCGGCTTCAGCGCCGGGACGGTGATCCCGGAGGCCGGGCTGGTCACGGTGACCGTGGGCCCGGTGGTGTCGGTGGAGGCGGCGGCCGCGACCAGGTTGCTCTGCAGGGTCAGCGGCTGGACGCCCATGTCGGCGAGGATGTTCACCGTCGCCTGCTGCATCCGGGAGTCCTCGGTGACCACCGTGTCGTCGGGGTTGTAGGTGGGCACGTTGGTAAGGCCCCAGGACCACTGCACGGTGCCCGACCCGAACACCAGCGCCCCGGAGTCCTGGTCGCGGAACTCGACCAGGTTGTGGGTGGCCGTGCCGTTGCCGTAGACGTTGCCCCAGTCCTGGCGGAGCTTGCCGTCCTGGATGTCGACCGTGGTGGACGACACGTCGATGGCGCCGGCCGGTCTGGTGGCGTTGTCGATGTCGCTGTCCCACTCGTAGCCGAGCGTGCCGGTCGGGAAGGTCGCGGTCTGACCGGAGGTCAGGTTGGCGACGGAGGTGTTGCGCCAGATGCGGTTCTTGCCGTACGAGCCGGGGACCGTGATCGCGTCGCTGCGGTAGCCGTTCACCGTGAACATGGAACCGGTGAGGATGTTCGGCGGCTGGTAGGACTGGCCGTAGTTGGTGCTGGTCGGGTCCATCCAGGTGCCGGTCCAGACGCCGCTGGGGTCGGCGATGCCGTTGTTCTGCGCCATCTTGGTCATCTTGTAGCAGACCAGGGTGCGGTCCGCGGTGCTCGTGCCGTCGATGCTGGGGGCGAGCCTGGTCTTCCAGAAGACCTCGTTGCCGCTGAAGAAGGCCTCACGGACACCGGCCTTGCGCGCCGCCAGGACGTTGGAGTACTGGGTCTGCGTCCAGTACTCGTCGTGTCCCGAGGACATGTACACCTTGTGCTTCTCCAGCTGGGCGGCGCCGCCCGGCTGCGACACGTCCACGCCGGAGGTGTAGGTGACGTCGTAGCCGTTGCGTTCCAGCCAGGACAGCATCATGTACTCGGAGCCGTAGATGCCGTTGTCACCGCCGATGTCCAGCGGCCGGTTGTAACTGACCTCGTAGGCGCGGCCGTCCGGCGCGGGCCCGGCACCGTCGTACAGGTCCTGGCCGCCGTACTCGTTGTAGGCCTGCCAAGTCTGGTCGCTGGTCTGCACGACCATGCCGGCGGTGCTGGAGTCGTTGCGGACGACGAACGGGTACGGCATCAGACCGTCGCCGTCGGTCTGCGTGAGGTTCGCTATGTACAGGCCGGACACGGCGTCGCCGGGCACCGTCCAGGTCGCGGTCACCGGCCAGTTGCCGCAGTCCACCAGCCCTGTGCTGCTCTTGGTCGTGCAACTCGCGGGGTTGCCGGTGAAGTTGGCCGGGTAGGTCACCGCCGCCTGGGCCGCCGTGGACATCTGCCGGGCGCCGTCGCCGCCGTACCAGCCCAGCCGGTAGATCTGGATGTTGTACGGGGTCTTCGACTGGACCTTGAACTGGACGGTGTCCCCGGCCTGGACGCTCTCCTTGGTGGTGAAGCCCTTGATGTCACCGTAGGCGTTGGGCGAGAACCAGTCGGTCTTGGGGCTGCCCGGCTTGGAGTTCTCGCACACGATCGGGTTCGACCCCGAGCCGCAGGGATCGGACGCCGCCTGGGCGGACCCGGCCAGCGGGAGCACCGCCAATATCAATGCGACCACGACGGCGAGGCGCCCGCCCCGGATCCGTCTGCTCCATTTTTCCATGTGTACCTCTCAGCGGTGCTGTGCTGGTCCGGCCGACCGGGCCGAGGTGGTGCGGGGGGTGGCGGAGGAAGCGGGTGCCGGTCAGCCGCGGAGCGCGTCCGCGAACGCGTCCACGACGCGCTGCTGCTGGCCGGGGGTGATCTGCGGGTACAGCGGCAGCGACAGGATCCGGTCCGCCGCCCGCTCCGCGTTCGGGAAGTCGCCCCGGGCGTACCCGAGATGCCGGTATGCGGGCGTCAGGTGGACCGGGGCCGGGTAGTGCACCCCGGCGCCGATGCCCTCGGCGCCCAGCTTGCCGACGACGGCGTCGCGGTCGGCGTCGGCGACCTGGACGACGTACAGGTGCCAGACGTGGACGTTGCCGGGGGCGGTGACCGGGAGGACGACGCGGCCCGCGGCCGCCAGGTCGGCGAGCAGTTCGTCGTAGCGGGCCGCGGCCGCCCGGCGGGCCGCGTTGCCGTCGGCCAGCCGCTTGAGCTTCGCCCGCAGGACCACGGCCTGCAGCCCGTCCAGGCGGCTGTTGAAGCCGGGGACGTCGTGGCGGTACTTGGCCACTCCGCCGTGGTTGGCGATCGCCCGCACCTGCCCGGCGCGTTCCTCGTCGTCGGTGAGCACCGCGCCCGCGTCGCCGTAGGCGCCGAGGTTCTTGCCCGGGTAGAAACTGGTGGCCGCGATGGAGCCGCTGCCGGGCGCGCGGCCGTCGCGGGTGGCGCCCTGGCACTGGGCCGCGTCCTCCACGACGCGTACCCGCTCGGGCAGTCGGGCGGTCAGCGCCGCGACCTCGGCCAGCTGCCCGTACAGGTGCACCGGTACGACCGCGCGGGTGGCGGGGCCGACGGCGTCCAGCGCGGCCTCCGGGTCGAGCAGGTGGCTGCCGGGCAGGCAGTCGGCGAGGACCGGGCGGGCCCCGATCCTGGCCACCGCGCCGGCCGTGGCGATGAAGGTGTTGGCGGGCACCACCACCTCGTCGCCGGGCCCGACCCCGCTCGCGCGCAGGGCGAGTTCGACGGCGTCGGTGCCGTTGGCGACGCCCACGCAGTGCTCGACACCGCCGAACTCGGCGTACTCGCGCTCGAAGGCGCGGACTTCGTCGCCGCCGACGAACGCGGTACCGGCCAGGACCCTGTCGAATCCGGCCCGTACCTCGTCGGCGACCTCCTGGTGGGCCGCCTTGAGGTCCACAAGAGGAATCTGGTTCATGTCAGCGGTCCCCCCACTGTTCGCATCGCGAGTTCTTCCAGCGCGGGCGCGTCGGCCGCGCGCAGCCGCCGGGCCGGGCTCCCCACCCAGACCTCGCCCGGCGGCACATCGCCGAGCACGGCACTGCCCATCCCGACCAGCGACCAGGCGCCGACCGTGGTGCCCTCCCGGACCAGGGCCCCGGCACCCACGTAGGTGCCCTGCTCCAGCCGCGTTCCCCCGCCCAGCCGGACGCCGGACGTGATCGTCGCGAAGTCCTCGACCACGTCGTCATGGGTCAGGACGGCCTGGGGCATGACGGCGACGTGGGCGCCCACCCGCACGGCGGCGGTGAGCACGCAGTGTGCGAGCAGCACCGAGCCGGGGCCGATCCGGGACGACCGGGAGACCGCCGCCGTCGGGTGGACGACGGTGGCGTAGCGGTCCGCGGGCAGGGCGAGCCTGCGGACCAGCCGGGCCCGGGCCGCGTAGTCCCGTGGGTTGCCCACGCAGACCACCACCCGGACCCCGGGCAGGTCGTGCACCAGGTCGCAGCCGCCGAGCACGGGCACGGCGTCCACCTCGGTGCCGTGCAGGGCCGGGTCGTCGTCCAGGTGCCCGAGCAGCTGGGCCTCGCCCGCGTCCCGGACGGCCTGCGCGGTCTCCCGGGCGAAGCCGCCGGCGCCGACGATCACGAGTCCGGTCATCTTCGGGCCTGTTCGCGCAACGCCGCCACGACCCGGTCCTGCTGGGCCTCGGTCATGGTGTGGAACAGCGGCAGGATCAGCGAGTCGCGGCTGATCCGCTCGGTGACCGGCAGCGGCGCGCGCGGGTGGTCCGCGTAGGCGGGTTCGAGGTGCGCGGCCATGATCCCGCGCCGGGCGGAGACACCGGCCTCGGAGAGCGCGCCGAGCAGGTCGTCCCGGCCGACGGGGAACTCCTCGTCCAGCAGCACCCAGTAGGACTGGAAGTTGCTCTGGCCGTGCGATCGGAA
>NZ_JBEYFC010000536.1:0-5890 GCF_040634175.1 Streptomyces sp. NPDC007162 | reverse complement strand
GCGGGCGCCGTGGGGCAACATGTACGAGTTCAACATCACGTTGCGCAGGATGACGGGCGGGGTGAAGGTGCCGTAGTAGCCCAGGCCGATCATCGAGCCGAGCACCTGGTTGCGGTCGGCGAGCGAGCGCAGCTCGGCGAGCACCTCGGCCTCGGTGCGGGCACCCGGCAGCTCCAGGCTGTCGGCGTTCTTGATCACGTCGGGGACGGCGGCGGCCGTCAGCTCGTCCAGCGAGCCGTACCCGACCTGCGCGAGCATCTTGGCCCGCGCCTCCTGGTCGGGCCCGATGTGACGCTGCTCGAAGGGAATTCCCTGTTCGAGTTCGGAGAGCGTAGGGCGGTGGGCGGTCATTGCGGAGGCCTCCTGGTCTGACGCGACCTTCGAGGGGCACCCCGGCACGGGTACCCCGACGGCCTCCCCCTCTGTCATCTCAACCTGAGAGCTTCGCCGGACGCCCGAAGGCTCCGGCTTGCACCGTCGGTGAGAGCGGACACCGTCGACATCCGCCCTGCTTTCCAGAGTGACCTCGTCCGTGCGGTACGTGGGCCTGAGAGATTCCGGGGAGGATTTGCTCCTTCGGCGCCTCCGGATTGCCCGAAGGACTCTCCCGCACGGGGTCAGCAGCCGCTTGCCAGCCTACCAGCGGGGGCAACGCACGGGTCTTCGAGTGGCCGCCTCGTTGAATGTGCTCTTTTGTAGTGCTTACGGATGAGTTGCGACCAAGTGGAGGGCCCGTGCAGACCGACATCGATCCGCGCAACCTGATCGGCCGCAAGGCGTTCGACCGCAACGGCACGAAGATCGGCACGATCGACGAGGTGTACCTCGACGACGCGACGGGCGTGCCGGAGTGGGCGGCCATACGCACCGGCCTGTTCTCCCGGGACGCGTTCGTGCCCCTGGAGCCCAGCGAACTGGTCGAGGGCACCCTGCACGTCCCCTTCGACCGGGCGTTGATCAAGGACGCCCCGGACTTCGGCGTGGGCCGCCATCTGTCGCCCGAACAGGAGCTCCAGCTCTACCACCACTACGGCCTGGACACCCCTGTCCCACCACACCCTCACCCGGACCACGACTTCGGCAAGCTGGCGGGCACGGAGGACGCGGGGGCATAGGGCCCGATCCCGCCGCGGGCCGGCGCGGCGGCGTCCCGGCGGCGCCGACCGGCCACCCCGCACTCACCCCGGTCGCCCGCCGGCCCTGTCCACCCGCACTCCCCGCCCTCCCTCCACCAGCGGCAGCGGATCCGCCGGCTCCAGCGCGGGGTCGTCGACACGGAAGGTCCGCACCCGCCCCGCCTGCACCGCCCCCGGCGTCTCGAACCGCACGGTCACCCTCCCGAGCCCACTCCCCTGCACCCATCCGTGTCCGTACTCCGCATGCCGCACATCGTGTCCCGCGGGCCACCGTCGCTCGGTGACCGCCTCCTGAGGCGCCACCGGCGCCGCGACGTCGACCTCGGCCGGGACCGTCTCCGCCGCCTCCCCCGCCGCCTGCGCGAACAGGTCCTCCTGGGTGTAGTCGGCCAGCCCGGTCACCCCCACCCCCAGCAGCCGCACACCCCCCGTCGTGTCCACCGAGTCCAGCAGCCGCGCGGCCGCCTCCCGCACGACCGCCGGGTCGTCGGTGGGCCCCCTGAGCGTCTCCGACCGGGTCAGCGTCGAGAAGTCGTACCGCCGCACCTTCAGTACGATCGTCCGCCCCGACAGCCCGGCTTCCCGCAGCCGCCGCACACACCGGTCCGCCAGCCGCCGCACCTCCGCCCCCACTCTCAGCCGGTCGTGGATGTCCACGTCGTAGGTGTCCTCGACGGACACCGACTTGGCCTCGCGCTCGGCCACCACGGGCCGCTCGTCGTGGGCGAGCGCCATCGCGTACAGCGCGTGCCCATGGGCCTTGCCGAGCAGCCGCACCAGCTCGTCCTCGCCGGCCTCGGCGATCTCGTCGACCGTGGTGATCCCGGCCCGCCGCAGATGGTCCCCCGTCGCCGGCCCCACCCCTGGCAGGGTGCGCACCGGCATCGGCCCGAGCAGCGCCCGCTCCGTACCGGGCTCGATCATCACCAGGCCGTCCGGCTTCGCCTGCTCGGAGGCGATCTTCGCGAGCATCTTGGAGGCGGCGAGCCCGACGGACCCGCAAAGCCCTGTGGCGGTCCGTATGTCCGCGCGCAGCCGCTCCCCGGCCAACTGTGCCGACGCCGCGTCCGAGGCCGTCCCACCGGCCTCCAGGTCCACGAACGCCTCGTCCAGGCTGAGCGGCTCCACCAACGGCGACAGCTCGTGCAGCAGGGCCATGACCTGCTCACTGATCGACCGGTACAGCGTGAACCGCGGCACCAGGTACGCGGCGTTCGGTGCCAGCCTGCGCGCCTGCGCCATCGGCATCGCGGAATGTACCCCGAACACCCGGGCCTCGTAGGACGCGGTGGCCACCACACCCCGCGGTCCGAGTCCGCCCACGACCACGGCCTTCCCGCGCAGACTCGGCTTGGACGCCTGCTCCACCGAGGCGTAGAAGGCATCCATGTCGAGATGCAGGATCGTGGGCGCGTTTCTCACATCTTTGATGCTGCACCACGGCACTGACAACGCACCGGGAGGTCAGACCGCCTTGTTGCGCCGCCTGGCCAGTTCGTCGGCGGGATTGTGCCCGACGAGGGTCTCGCCGGTGTCGACGCGCTCACCGTGCAGCTGGGAGAGCGCGCTTTCCACGTCCCGCCAGACCACGCCGACCGCGATCCCGAAGATCCCCTGACCGCCCTGGAGCAGGGCGTGCACCTCGTCCGGCGAGGTGCACTCGTAGACCGTGGCGCCGTCGCTCATGAGGGTCATGCGCTCCAGGTCACGGAAACCGCGTTCCCTGAGGTGCTGGACCGCGCTGCGGATGTTCTGGAGGGAGACCCCGGTGTCCAGGAACCGCTTGACGATCTTCAGGACGACGACGTCCCGGAAGCTGTACAGCCGCTGCGTGCCCGACCCGTAGGCGGGCCGCACGCTGGGCTCGACCAGGCCGGTGCGGGCCCAGTAGTCGAGTTGCCGGTAGGTGATGCCGGCCGCCGCGCAGGCCGTGGGCCCGCGGTAGCCGATCTCCTCGGTGGCCATGGACGCCGCCCCTCCGCCGCTCGGCACTGCCGTCGGCCGCTGCGGGGCGTGCCCGGCTGTGCTGCTGTGAAGCGGGTATGGACCGCTCTCCCCGAAACCGTGTCCGGGGGCACCCCCAGCCGTACCGTCGCCGCTGCTTCTCACGCCGACCTCCGTCCTTGACCTGCCTTCTCGACGGTAGGCAGTCACCAGGGGTGCGTCAACGATCGCCACACTCGGCACGCCGAGTGATAATCACCCTAGGAGTGGTTTCCCGTGCCCCACCGCGGGGAAAGGCTAGCCGAATGCTCTGGCGCAAGGCCGTAGGACGCTCTCAGTGGCCGCTGGCAATTGCCCATGAGTTTCGGCCGCACCGAGCCGTGAACCGGCCCGCCACCGGCCTTCCGGCAGGTGACGGGCCGCCCTGTTCTCACTGACTGCTGGTGCCGAAGTCCTCGGGGGAGATCTGGTCGAGGAACTCGCGGAACTTCTCCACCTCGTCCTCCTGCTCGTCCGGGATCGCGATCCCCGCGTCGTCCAGCACCGTGTCACTGCCGAAGATCGGCGTCCCGGTGCGCAGCGCCAGCGCTATGGCGTCGGACGGGCGGGCGCTCACCTCGACGCCGCTGGCGAAGACCAGCTCCGCGTAGAAGACGCCTTCACGCAGGTCGGTGATGCGTACTTCGGTGAGCTCCTGGCCGACAGCCTCCAGCACGTCCTTGAAAAGGTCGTGGGTCAGCGGTCGCGCGGGGGCCATGCCCTGCTGGGCGAAGGCGATCGCCGTCGCTTCCCCCGGCCCGATCCAGATGGGGAGGTAACGGTCGCCTCCCACTTCGCGCAGGAGCACGATCGGTTGGTTGGAGGGCATTTCCACCCGGACACCTACGACATCGAGCTCGTTCACACAGCAACCCTAGGCCGTGCCCGGGACGTTTGGGTAGTCGGGCCGGTAACGCGCGCCCGATCCGGCCTCCGTCCGGGTCCTGTCACTTCGGTCACGGCAGCCGCACCCCGAGCGCGATCTGCACCAGCGCGGCGTGCAGCTTCACCGTGAGCGCCGCCAGCTCCTTCGTACGGGCCTCGGCATGGACCCTGGTCTGCGGATTGCGGTGGCGCCTGAGCGGAGCCACCACCTGGTCCACCAGGCCCGCCTCACGGTCGGCGGCGGCCTTCATCACCCGCAGATGCCGCGGTTCGATCCCGAACCGCCCCAGCTCGGCCACGAGCGAAGCCACCGTGACCGTCTCCGCGTCGTAGACACCGTCCTCCAGAGGAGCGATCAGCCCGTACGACTCCCACTCCGCGAGGCGGTCCTCATCGATCCCGGCGGCCGCGAGCAGCTCCTCGCGCCCGATCCGCGCCACCGTGGGTGCCTCAGGCACCATCGGCACCGCCTCGCCCTCACGCTGCCGCCCCAGCACGGGAAGGTGCACGGCCTCCCCGCGCTCCATGGCGTCCAGGTGCTCCCGGATGACCTTGAGCGGCAGATAGTGGTCCCGCTGCATCCGCAGGACGTGTCCAAGGCGCTCCACGTCCCCGGCGGTGAACTTGCGGTACCCGGAAGGAGTCCGGCGCGGCTCGATGAGCCCCTCCGACTCCAGGAAACGGATCTTGGAGATGGTGACTTCGGGGAACTCGTCGCGCAGCACGTTCAACACCGTGCCGATGCTCATCAGCCCGGTTTCCGTGGCGGCGGCGCCCTGTCCGGCACCGCCGCTCGGTGTGTGCAGCATGGACCTTCTTCCCTGGGGTCCCCCAGACGAGGTCCGGCGGGTCAGATGCCCTGCCGGCTCGCGTAGAAGACCAGCCGGTACTTGCCGATCTGGACCTCGTCGCCGTTCGCCAGAGCGACCTGGTCGATCCGCTCCCGGTTGACGTACGTGCCGTTGAGGCTGCCCACGTCGGCCACCGTGAACGAGCCGTCCTGCTGACGGCGGAACTCCACATGGCGACGCGAGACCGTCACGTCGTCCAGGAAGATGTCGCTCTGCGGGTGCCGGCCCGCCGTGGTCAGGTCACTGTCCAGCAGGAAGCGGCTGCCGGAGTTGGGGCCACGGCGCACCACCAGCAGCGCGGAGCCGAGCGGCAGCGCGTCGACGGCCGCCTGCGCCTCCGGCGAGAGAGCCGGCACCTGGGTCTGACCGGTGACCTCGGCGTCGTAGGCCTCCAGACCGGAGATCGAGATCGTGGACGTCGTCTCGGACGCACGCTCCGGAACGGCACCCGCGCGCAGCGGGGCACCGCAATTGGAACAGAAACGCGCGTTCTCCGCGTTTCGGTTACCGCACCTCGTACAAACCAGGGCCGACATGGACGGATCCTCCTGCCGCGGCTGCCCCGCCGGGGCGTTGGACGCGTACGGGCCGGAGGAGAACCCTCCACCCGCACCTGAGGTTGACGGTTGCCCGAAACCTATGCCGCCGGACTGGGACGGGTCAACTGACGGCGCGCCCTGACCTCCCGAAATGTCACCCCCCGGACCAGCCACCTGGTCCCGGAACAGAGGGCGCTGGCCCTCTGCGTCAGGCTGTGCGCGATGGCGGGCGGTCGCGTTTTCGCTGCCCTCTCGCGCGCTCTTGCCGAACAACTTCGCAAACAACTTCACGGGCGATTCCCCTTGACCGAAACAGACCCGCCCGTGGGGCAGGACGAACCCTGACTGACCAAACCGGCCGACCCGGACAACCTCACAACGTCCGTATCCACCAAACAGTTTCCACCACGCACCGGGTCCCCGGTGCGCCGACCCCCCGCATCCTCATGCCCTCGCCGGACGTCCCCCATGCACCCGCGTGGTGCGGCGGTCCTTC
>NZ_JBEYFC010000535.1:0-5919 GCF_040634175.1 Streptomyces sp. NPDC007162 | reverse complement strand
CTTGACGATGACCGGCATCAGTACGTTGCTGACGGCGATGCCCATGAGCGCGAGCGCGCTGCCGGCCAGGAATCCGGCCGTGCCCAGGACGTACGGCCGGATCAGCAGGCCGGCCGTGATGGCCACCATGCCGGCGCACACCACCGCCGGCGGTCCGAAGCGGCGGGCGAGGCGGGGGGCCATGACTCCGAAGACGGCGAAGCAGAGCGGGGGCACGGAGGTGAGCAGCCCGGCCACGCTGCCGCTCATGCCCAGCCCGCCGCGAACCTCCTCCAGGAGCGCGCCGAGACTGGTGATGGCGGGCCGGAGGTTGACGGCGGCCAGGAGGATGCCGACGACGAAGAGCCGCGTCGTCCACGCGCGTGCGGGCTGCCCGGCGCCCCGCTCGGGTGACGCCGGGCGGGCTGTCGTGGAGGTGGTCGTGGGGGTCGTCGTCCTGGAATCCTCGCCTGCCATGAGACCCATCATAGAATCATAGGATGATTGGTTGTCCACCTCCGGGCGGGCCTGACCGCCCTCGCCCGGCCCTCGCGTGCGAAGGTGTGCCATGCCTCTGAGCCATCCGCGCCGGTCGGCGCTGTCCGAGCAGGTCATCGCCGAGCTGCGGAACCAGATCGCCTCGGGCGAGTGGCCGGTCGGCTCGCGCATCCCCACCGAGCCGGAACTGGTCGAGCAGCTGGGAGTGGCCCGCAACACCGTCCGGGAGGCCGTCCGCGCACTGGCGCACAACGGTCTGCTGGACATCCGCCAGGGCTCCGGCACCTACGTCGTGGCGACCAGTGAACTGGCGGGTGTGATGCACCGCCGGTTCGCCGACGCCGACCCCCGCCACATCGCGGAGCTGCGCTCCACGCTGGAGTCGTCCGCGGCCCGGCTGGCCGCCGCCCGGCGCTCCGACAAGGACCTCAGGCAGCTCGACGCGCTGCTGGCGCGCCGTGAGCGGGCCTGGGAGTCGGGCGAGGCGGAGGAGTTCGTGACGGCCGACGCCACCTTCCACCTCGCCGTGGTGGCGGCCTCGCACAACGACGTGATGACGGCGATGTACGCCGATCTGGGCGAGGTGCTGCGGGACTGGCTGCGCGCGGACGTCGGTGCCGAGCTGACGCCGGAGACGTACATGGACCACGCCCGCCTGGTCGAGGCGATCCGCGCGGGCGACGCGGACACCGCGGCGAAGGAGGCGGGCAGCTATCCGTTCCAGTGCCGTCCGGGCAGGTTCAGCCGACCTTCTGGTGACTGAGCCAGGCCGCGCGGACGTCCTTCCAGCAGCGTCCGGAGAGCCGTACGGTCATCGCGGGACCGGTGTCGGCCGGGGCGCTGTCGGTGTCGACGTCCCACCACTCGGCGCACTCGATGTGCAGCCGGATCCGGTCGGTGTCGACGTAGGGGTTGTGGCAGTAGGCCACCACGTGGGAGCCGCGGACGGTCGTCCGGCAGGACGCGCCGAACAGCTGCGGGGCGGGCTGGTGACCGCTCGGCACGCGCGGGTGGGACACGGCGTCGTACGGCAGGGCGAGCACCAGGACGAGGGCCGCGGTCACCGGGGCCAGGCTGCGGGACAGGCGCACAAGGGGACCTCCTCGGCCGGGCTGGGGAGGGACATCGCGCGGTGGACGCGGGATCCGACGCCCTTCCAGGGTGCGCCGCGCGGGCGGCGGCGGCCCGGCCGGTGGGCCGAACGGGTGAGGCCCGTCCCCCCTGCCGGGAGACGGGCCTCGGTGACGCTTCGCGGGCCGCCGGTCAGGCGCCGATGGCGTGCAGACCGCCGTCCACGTGGATGATCTCGCCGGTGGTCTTCGGGAACCAGTCGCTCAGCAGGGCGACGATGCCCTTGCCGGCCGGCTCGGGGTCCTTGAGGTCCCACTCCAGCGGGGAGCGGTGGTCCCACACGGCGGCCAGGTCGCTGAAGCCCGGGATGGACTTGGCGGCCATGGAGGCGAGCGGGCCGGCGGAGATGAGGTTGCAGCGGATGTTCTGCTTGCCCAGGTCGCGCGCGACGTAGCGGCTGGTGGCCTCCAGGGCGGCCTTCGCCGGGCCCATCCAGTCGTACTGCGGCCAGGCGTACTGCGCGTCGAAGGTGAGGCCGACGACGGAGCCGCCGTTCTGCATCAGCGGCAGGCAGGCCATGGTCAGCGACTTCAGGGAGTACGCCGAGACGTGCATGGCGGTGGCGACGGACTCGAACGGCGTGTTGAGGAAGTTGCCGCCGAGCGCGTCCTGCGGCGCGAAGCCGATGGAGTGGACGACGCCGTCGAGGCCGCCGAGTTCCTCGCCGACGAGGTCGGCAAGGCGGCCGAGGTGCTCGTCGTTGGTGACGTCGAGCTCGATGACCTTGGTGGGCTTGGGCAGCTTCTTGGCGATGCGCTCGGTCAGCGTGGGCCGCGGGAACGCGGTGAGGATGATCTCCGCGCCCTGCTCCTGGGCCAGCTTGGCCGCGTGGAAGGCGATGGAGGACTCCATCAGCACACCCGTGATCAGGATGCGCTTGCCCTCGAGGATTCCACTCATGGTGATCAGTGACCCATTCCCAGTCCGCCGTCAACGGGGATGACGGCTCCAGTGATGTACGAGGCGTCGTCCGAGGCCAGGAACCGCACCGTCGCGGCGACCTCCTCGGGCTGCGCGTACCGGCCGAGCGGCACCTGCGACACGATGCCGGCCCGCTGCTCGTCGGTGAGCACCTTGGTCATGTCGGTGTCGACGAAGCCGGGCGCGACGACGTTGAAGGTGATGTTGCGCGAACCCAGCTCCCGGGCGAGGGAGCGCGCGAAGCCGACCAGGGCGGCCTTGGAGGCGGCGTAGTTGGCCTGGCCGGGGCCGCCGTAGAGGCCGACGACCGAGGAGATGAGGACGACGCGGCCCTTCTTGGCGCGCAGCATGCCGCGGTTGGCGCGCTTGACCACGCGGAAGGTGCCGGTGAGGTTGGTGTCGATGACCGAGGTGAAGTCCTCCTCGGACATCCGCATCAGCAGCGTGTCCTTGGTGATGCCGGCGTTGGCGATCAGGACCTCGACCGGGCCGTGCGCGTCCTCGATCTCCTTGTAGGCCTGCTCCACCTGCTCGGAGTCGGTGATGTCGCACTTGACCGCCAGGAACCCGGCCGGCGGCTCACCCGAGCGGTACGTGATGGCCACCTTGTCGCCTGCGTCGGCGAAAGCACGGGCGATGGCGAGGCCGATGCCCCGGTTGCCTCCAGTGACGAGAACCGAGCGGCTCAACGGATCACCCTTTCGTTCGGTCTGACCACCCGCCCGAACAGCTGCATTACAGGCGGCTTCAGCGAAAACCTATCGGTCCCGCCATCACCGCGGGCAAGCGGGCACCGACAGTGGCTGAGGAGTGTCGCTGTCGGGTTTCTACAGTCGCCGGACGAACGGCAAGGGCGAGCACCCGGACATGATTCACTGCGTGTGACGGTCACCACGGAAGCACCTCGAAGGGATTCCCACCCGTGCCCCATGAAATCGATCAGTCGTTTCTGGCACTTCCGCTGAGGGCCCTGGCCGACGCCGCGCTGGCACGCGCGCGTGCGCTCGGGGCCGAGCACGCGGACTTCCGGTTCGAGCGGGTGCGCAGCGCCTCCTGGCGGCTCAGGGACGCCAAGCCCGCCGGGTCCTCGGACAGCACCGACCTCGGGTACGCGGTCCGGGTGGTGCACGGTGGCACCTGGGGCTTCGCGTCCGGGGTGGACCTGAGCCTCGATGCCGCGGCCAAGGTCGCGTCGCAGGCGGTGGCCATGGCGAAGCTGTCCGCCCAGGTGATCAAGGCGGCGGGGTCGGAGGAGCGGGTCGAGCTGGCCGACGAGCCGGTGCACGAGGACCGGACGTGGATCTCGTCGTACGAGATCGACCCCTTCACGGTGCCGGACGAGGAGAAGGCCGCGCTGCTCGCCCGGTGGAGCGCGCGGCTGCTGGCTGCGAAGGGGGTCGACCACGTCGACGCCTCGCTGCTCACCGTGCACGAGAACAAGTTCTACGCCGACACGGCGGGGACCGTCACCACCCAGCAGCGGGTGCGGCTGCATCCGCAGCTGACCGCCGTGTCCGTGGACGGGTCCAGCGGGGAGTTCGACTCGATGCGGACCGTCGCTCCGCCGGTCGGACGCGGCTGGGAGTACCTCACCGGCACCGGCTGGGACTGGGAGACCGAACTGGAGCAGATCCCGGAGCTGCTCGCCGAGAAGATGCGGGCGCCGAGCGTCGAGGCGGGTCTGTACGACCTGGTGGTCGACCCGTCCAACCTGTGGCTGACCATCCACGAGTCGATCGGCCACGCCACCGAGCTGGACCGCGCGCTCGGCTACGAGGCCGCCTACGCCGGCACCTCCTTCGCCACCTTCGACCAGCTCGGCAAGTTGAAGTACGGCTCCGAGCTGATGAACGTCACCGGTGACCGCACCGCCGAGCACGGCCTGGCGACCATCGGCTACGACGACGAGGGCGTCGCGGGCCAGTCCTGGGACCTGGTCAAGGACGGCACGCTCGTCGGCTACCAGCTGGACCGCAGGATCGCGAAGCTGACCGGTTTCGAGCGCTCCAACGGGTGCGCGTACGCCGACTCCCCCGGGCACGTGCCCGTGCAGCGCATGGCCAACGTGTCGCTGCGCCCGGACCCGGCCGGGCTGTCCACCGAGGACCTGATCGGCGGGGTCGACCGCGGGATCTACGTGGTCGGCGACCGCTCCTGGTCCATCGACATGCAGCGCTACAACTTCCAGTTCACCGGCCAGCGGTTCTTCAGGATCGAGAACGGGCGGATCACCGGTCAGCTGCGCGACGTCGCCTACCAGGCGACGACCACCGACTTCTGGGGCTCCATGGCGGCCGTCGGCGGCCCGCAGACGTACGTGCTCGGCGGCGCCTTCAACTGCGGCAAGGCACAGCCGGGACAGGTCGCCGCCGTCTCGCACGGCTGCCCCTCGGCCCTCTTCAGGGGCGTCAACATCCTCAACACCACACAGGAGGCCGGTCGATGAGCGCCCGTAGCAACAAGCCGCACGAGATCGTCGAGCGCGCTCTCGAACTGTCCCGGGCCGACGGCTGCGTGGTCATCGCCGACGAGCACTCCACCGCCAACCTGCGCTGGGCCGGCAACGCGCTCACCACGAACGGCGTCACGCGCGGGCGTTCGCTCACCGTCGTGGCGACCGTCGACGGCAAGGAGGGCACGGCCTCCGGTGTCGTGTCCCGGTCGGCCGTCACCGCGGACGACCTGGAGTCGCTGGTGCGGGCCGCGGAGGCCGCCGCACGCGGGGCCGGGCCCGCCGAGGACGCGCAGCCGCTGGTCACGGGCGTCCCGGAGGCACCGGATTTCACGGACGCGCCCGCCGAGACCTCCTCCGCGGTGTTCGCGGACTTCGCCCCGGCACTCGGCGAGGCCTTCGCACGCGCGCGGGCCGGGGGCCGGGAGCTGTACGGCTTCGCCAACCACGAGCTGGTGTCGACGTATGTGGGCACCTCGGCGGGGCTGCGGCTGCGGCACGACCAGCCGAACGGCACCCTCGAGCTGAACGCCAAGTCGCCGGACCGCACCCGGTCGGCCTGGGCCGGGCGGTCCACACGGGACTTCAAGGACGTCGACCCGGGCGCGCTCGACGCGGAGCTGGCCGTACGGCTCGGCTGGGCGGAGCGGCGCGTGGAACTGCCGGCGGGCCGGTACGAGACGCTGCTGCCGCCGACCGCCGTCGCCGACCTGCTGATCTACCAGCTGTGGTCGGCGTCCGGACGGGACGCGACCGAGGGGCGGACGGTGTTCTCCAAGCCGGGCGGCGGCACCCGCGTCGGCGAGAAGCTCAGCGACCTGCCGCTGAGCCTGCGCAGCGACCCGAACGAGCCGGGCCTGGAGTCGGCGCCGTTCGTCGTCGCACACTCCTCCGGCGGCGACCACCCCGAGCCAGGCGATCCGTTCCGGGTGGCGCAA
>NZ_JBEYFC010000534.1:0-5923 GCF_040634175.1 Streptomyces sp. NPDC007162 | reverse complement strand
GCGCGGCGGCCGACGCGACGGCGGCCAATGTGCCCAGCCGCAGCGCGCGTTCACCGGCGCGCCAGCCGGGCGGGGGCGGTGGCGGGGGGCCGGCGGTCACGTCGTGACGGCCGACCAGGGCCCGTTGGACGGCGGCGGCCGCTCGTCGGGCGGGCACGCGCTCCGTCATGACGCGACCGGTGTACGCGGCAAGGTCTGCGGGGCGGTCACGGATTGCACGATCTCGCGCAGCACGTCGTCGCCGTCGATCTGCCGGACCCACAGCTCCGGCTTGAGGGTGACGCGATGCGCGAGGGCAGGCACCGCCACCGACTTGACGTCCTCCGGTGTCACGTAGTCCCGCAGGTCCAGGACGGCACGGGCGCGGGCGAGCTGTACCAGGGCCAGACCGCCGCGCGGAGAGGCGCCGACCTGGACGTGCGGGTGGTCGCGGGTGGCGCGGACCAGCGCGACGACGTACTCCAGCAGGTCGTCGGCCACCTCGACGCGTTCCACGGCGGCCCGCATGGCGAGCACCTCACCCGGACCGCTGAGGGTGCGCAGCACGGCCTCGGACGCCGCCCGGTCGACACGCGCGCGCAGCATGCCCGCCTCCTCGGACGCCGTCAGGTAGCCCATACGGACCCGCAGCAGGAACCGGTCGAGCTGGGCCTCGGGCAGGGTGTACGTACCCTCGTACTCGATGGGGTTGGCGGTGGCGACGACCACGAAGGGCTCCGGCAACGGCCGGGTGCTTCCGTCGATGGAGACCTGGGACTCGGCCATCGCCTCCAGCAGTGCGGCCTGGGTCTTGGGCGGGGTGCGGTTGATCTCGTCGGCGAGCAGCAGGTGGGTGAAGACCGGTCCGGGCCGGAAGACCATGTCGGCGGTGCGCTGGTCGTAGAACGGGGCTCCGGTGACGTCGGAGGGCAGCAGGTCCGGGGTGAACTGGATGCGGCGGAAGTCCAGGCCGAGAGTGGTGGCGAAGGAGCGGGCCAGCAACGTCTTCCCGAGTCCCGGCAGGTCCTCGATGAGGACATGGCCGCCGGCGAGGATGCCGAGCATCACCAGCGCCAGCGGTTCCGCCTTGCCGACCACGGCCCTGCGGATCTCGTCGAGCACGGCCGCGGCTCTTTCGCCCGCCTGTCGGGGAGTCAGGGTGTCGTGGTCCGGGATGTGTCGCGGGCTGGTCACGGTCGGTTCCTCACGAAGCGGGGTCGGAATGCGCGGGCTGCGGGGACGGCCGCAGCGCCACCGGTCACAGGGCTTCCAGGCGGTCGAGCAGCAAGCGCAGGACGGGCTCGGGGAGAGCGGGCCGGGGAGCGGTCGCCTCGGGGTCGATCCACGGCCACAGCTCGGACCCGACCAGCGCCCGGGCCCGCTGGGGGTTCCGGTACATCGCCACGCCGTGCCGTTCGGCCAGCCGGGCCGCGAACAGCCGCTGCAACTGCGGACGCATGACCGTGGGGAAGTGCGCCTCGCCGTCGTCCGCGAGAGACTGGGCGACGACGTGCCGCCACCCGCCGAGCGCCGGGGCCCGGCTCGCCAGCAGGCGCACCGGTCTGCGGTAACCGCTGTCCTCGGCGCCGCCGCCCGCGGCATAGCGCCCCAGGGCCAGCGCGACCGAGGTGATGAGGGCGAGGCCGGTGGCGGCCGCGGCGGCGCCGTCGGCCAGGGCGAGCAGCACTTCGGCCGCGGCCGCGGCGGTGCAGAGGATGACCAGCGAGTGGCGTACGGAACCGGGCTTCGCCAGCACGGAGTTGACGATGCCCCGGATCCGGGTGGGCGTCTTCACGAGGCACCCGCCACGGCTCCGGATCCGGAGGTTCGCGAGCGCAGGCCGTCGGCGATCTCGGCGAGCGCGGCCGCGGCCCGGTCGCGGTGGCTGACGTCCATCGGATGCGTGGAGTAACGGGCCTCGCGGAACAGCCCGGTGAGTGCGGCGGCGGCCGCCCCGTTGGGCAGGCCCCGGGCGACGGCCCGCTCCAGCAGGTCCTGCGGGCTGTCCGAGGCGCGCCGGGCCACGCCGGAGTCGGCGAGCGACTCCTCCATGGCGGCATAGCAGGCGATGACGGCGGCACGGGCGTCGGTTCCGTCCAGCAGGGCGCGGCGCCCGGAGTCCACGGCCCTGGCCAGGCGTTCCTGCTCGTCGTCGAGCGTCTCGTACGTCGCCTGGACCTCGGGCACCGGCGGCCGGGTCAGGTGCCGCCACAGATGCAGCCCGGCGATCAGGACGACCACCACGAGCAGGGCGATGCCCAGGCCCAGCAGGATGCGCGTCAGCCCGAAGTGCATGCTGTGCCCGGCGTGCCCGGCATGCTGTCCGGTGGGTGCGCCGGGCGACGGTTCCTGCCGCGCGCTCGGAAGGGTCGACGGCTCTTGGGCGCCGCCGTGGCCGCTGCCCGACGAACCGAACCGGTGCAGGACCAGGACGAGCACCGGGACCACCAGCGACGCGGCCATCAGCACGCGGCTCACGCCGTCGACCAGGCGCTGTTCCACCGGGTTGAGTACCTGGGCGGCGTCGACCTGGTCCCGGTATGCCCCGCGCAGCGCCAAGCCGCCGAGGAGTGACAGCAGGGCGAGGCCGACCACGAGGACGGGGTTGCCGCCGAGCGGCCCGCGGCCCTTGGCCAACAGGCCCGTGCCGGGGTGCAGCGCCAGTGCTCCGAGGGCCGCTCCGCTCACCACCAGCACTGCCAACGCGGCCTGTGCGGCGCCGATCGTGCTGTGCCGTCGTGGCCCGCCCGCCGTACGCTCCCGCCCCACCGATCCACCCTCCCTCGTGATCGCAGCTTCGCACACGGTTCGACGCTGTGTCAGCCGGGCCCTGCTCGACCCGGCGGCGTGCGACCTCCTCCAGCGGATCCCGGCGTGATTGATTCGATCGTCCCTGCGCTTGATTCGAGTGTCCCGATCGGGCATCGTGCTTGTATCAGCTGTATCGGCGTGTGGTTCCCGTAAGGGAGAGGTGCTTCATGGACGAGATCGACCGAGCCATCCTGCGGGAGCTGCAGGTCGACGGTCGTGTTCCCTACGCCGACCTGGGACCCAAGGTGGGGCTGTCCCCTTCGGCCGCGAGGCTCCGGCTGCAACGGTTGATCGACACCAAGGCGGTCCAGGTCGTCGGAGTGACCGACCCGATGACCCAGGGCCGACAGACGATGGCGCTTCTCGGCCTGCGCGTCGACGGCGACCCCAGGGCGGTGGCCGATGAGCTCGCCGGGCACGACGAAGTCGTGTACACGGTCCTGACCGCCGGGACCTTCGACCTTTTCACGGAGGTCGTGTGCAGCGGGCCGCGCGAGCTCTTGGACTTCATCAACGACGTCGTCAAGACCGTCGAGGGGGTCGCAGCCGTCGAGAACTTCCCCTACTTCTCGATCCACACCCACCGGTTCCTGTGGAACGCCGACTGAGGCACCCGACCGCCTGCCCACCCCACGCTCCGACGCCAAGCCGAGGACCCCGCATGCCGCACGCCGAACACCGCACGATCGACTTCTTCACCGAAGGCGCCCTGCCCGCACCCCGGACGACGCCTGCCGAGGCCGAGCGCATCGCCGCCCGGTACCTCGGCATCACCGCGGCCGCGGAGGAACTGGGCAGCCAGCAGGACGCCAACTTCCTGCTGCGTGCCGAGGACGGGGCGGCCCTGGCGATCCTGAAGATCGCCAACACGGTCTTCGGCACCGTGGAGATCGAGGCCCAGGACATGGCAGCCGACCTGATCGCCTCGGCCCATCCGGAACTGCGCGTCGCGACGGTCCTGCGCCACCCCGACGGCTCCCCGCGGTGGGCGGTGGTGGACACCGACAACGGCCCGGTGGTCGCCCGACTGCTGCGTTACCTGCCCGGTGGTCCGCTGTCGGGACGCCGGCACCTGTCCCCGGGCACGGTGGCGGCCATGGGTACGATCGCCGGAAAGACCAGCACCGTCCTGCGCGACTTCCGGCATCCGGGCCTGGAACGCGTTCTCCAGTGGGACCTGCGGTACGCCGACCGGGTCGTCGCCAGGCTCGCCGGGCACGTCGACGAACCCGACCGGCGCGCCGCTGTCCGGACCGCGACCGCCGCGGCCTGGGTACGCGTGCAGGAAGTGGCGTCCGAGCTGCCGTTGCAGGCGGTGCACCTGGACCTCACCGACGACAATGTGATCCGCCGCCCCGACAGCCGCCCGCCCACGCCCGACGGCATCATCGACTTCGGTGACCTGACCACGAGCTGGGCGGTCGGCGAACTCGCCGTGTCACTCTCCTCGATGCTCCACCACGACGGCGTCGAGCCCCACGCCGTGCTGCCCGCCGTCCGTGCCTTCCACGCGGTTCGGCCGCTCTCCCCGCAGGAGGCGGAGGCACTGTGGCCACTGGTCGTGATGCGCGCCGCCGGCCTGGTCGTCAGCGGACGCCACCAGACCGCTGTCGACGGGGACAACGCATACGCCGAGGCGGCGATCGAGCGCGAGTGGCACATATTCGAGCAAGCCACGCGCCAGCCCCTCCCGGTGATGACCCACCTCGTCAAGGACGCGGTCGGCCTCACCGGGGTACGGGCCGGGGCCGGGGCGCCGGCGCACCCCCTGCTGCGCGATCTCGCGGCCGCGGACATCACCACCCTCGACCTGTCCACCGGCGCCGACTCCATGGACCACGGGGCCTGGCTCGAAGCCGGCGTCGAGGACCGGCTGGCGGCCCGCGCGCTCGCGGACGGCGCGGGTGCGGTCACCACCCGGTACGCCCAGGCACGGCTCACCCGGTCCCCGGCCCTTTCCGCCGTCTCCCGAGCCACGGTGCCCAGCGGCATCGACACGTGGCTCGGCCGGGACGCCGTGGTACAGGCTCCCCTCGCGGGGAAGGTCCTCGCCGCCGGGCCCGGCCGTGTGGAACTCACCTACGGTTCGTACGTCCTGACGCTGTCCCTTCCCCGAGAGGTCCGGCCCGCTGTCGCCCCCGGCGCGGTGGTCGAGGCGGGGGAGGACGTCGCCCGTCTCCCCGCCGGGTCCTCGATGCACATCGCGCTGCGCACCGCCGGCAGTCCCGCCGTCCCCGACCTGGTCCGTCCCGAGTACGCAGCCGGGTGGCTCCAGGTCACCGCCGACCCCGCCCCGCTCCTCGGGCTCCCGGCCACCGGCCGTACGCGTGACGGGGACCTGCTCGACCGGCGCGACGCCGTGTTCGCGACCGTACAGGGGCACTACTACGCCGACCCGCCCCGCGTCGAGCGCGGCTGGCGTCACCACCTCCTGTCCACCGAGGGCCGCTCGTACCTCGACATCGTCAACAACGTCACCCCGCTGGGCCACGCCCACCCCCGCGTCGAGCGCGCGGTCTCCCGGCAACTGCGGCGGCTCAACACCAACTCGCGGTTCCACTACGCCTCGGTGGTGGAGTTCACCGAACGCCTCGCCGCCCTGCTGCCGGCACCACTGGACACGGTGTTCCTGGTCAACTCCGGTTCCGAAGCGGTGGATCTGGGCCTGCGGCTGGCCATCGGCGCCTCCGGGCAGCACGACGTCGTCGCGTTGCGCGAGGCGTACCACGGCTGGACCTACGCATCCGACGCGGTCTCCACCTCACTCCAGGACAACCCCAACGCCCTTGCCACCCGCCCGAGTTGGGTGCACACCGTGGACTCGCCCAATGCCTACCGCGGTCGGCACCGAGGGGCGGACGCCGTGCGCTACGCGCCCGAGGCCGTCGCGGTGATCGACGAACTGGCCGCTGCCGGCCGCCCGGCAGGAGCGTTCATCGGTGAGACCTTCTACGGCAACGCCGGGGGAGTGGCCCTGCCCGACGGCTATCTCGCCCAGGTGTACGCGGCGGTCCGCCGTCACGGTGGCCTGGCCGTCGTCCAGCTGCGGACCGGGCCCCCGGGGCCCGGTTCTCGCTTCACGTTCCCCTCTGACCTCCTTCACTGAGGAACCACCGCACCCCATGAACAGCGA
>NZ_JBEYFC010000533.1:0-5926 GCF_040634175.1 Streptomyces sp. NPDC007162 | reverse complement strand
GGGTGCTGCCCGGCCGGGCCCGCCCGGGTCGGGCGTGAGGGAATGCAGTTGGAACGGAATTACGGTAAATCCGGGCATCTTGGCCCGTTCTCGTATAGCAACGGCGAACGGATATGTAGCGCAGTCGATCACTCTCTCTCTTCCCGACGGACGCAGAAGGCACCCGCGGCAGCCGCCAGGACTGCTGCCTCCGCGGCCCGTTCCGGGAGTTGCGGGTCCGGATTTGCGCGTAGGAGCACCATCTGGTGGTAGAGCGGCGCCGTGGCGGCGATGAGCAGGCTCCGCGCGTCCGTGTGCTGTGCGCCAAGTTCACCGCGCTCGATGGCGCGCTCGACGAGGATCTCGCACTGGGCGTACCGGTCCGTCCACAGCTGAGTCTGGGCCCGCGCGGCCTGTTCGGAGTGGAACGAGGCGGCCATCAGGGCGACGGCGAGCGATGGCTGTACGACCAGGGATTCCTGGATCTCCTGGTTGAGTGCTGTCAGATCGCCGCGCAGCGAGCCGGTGTTCGGCGGCCGCCAGTCGATTTCGCCGGCAGCGGCGATGACGTCGACGAGCAGGCCGCCGACATCGCGCCAACGCCGGTAGACCGTGGCGCGGTGCACTCCGGCCCGCGTCGCGACACCCTCCATCGTGAGTCCTTCGTGACCGCGTTCAGCGAGTTCGGCGCGCACCGCATCGAGGACCTGGGCGCGGATGCGGGCGGTGCGACCGCCCGGGCGGCGGTCCGACGTCGTGTCCAGTGGGTCTGTCATCGGCAATCAGTATCCGGTTGATCAAGGCGGCAGGGCCGTGCCAGCATCCTAATGCGACAGTTGTCGCTCTAGGGTCACTGGAGAGGAACCGTCCCCGCGATGCCGCCCGTTCCCGCTGATCCCACCGTGCTCCACCCGATGCCCGAGCACCCGCGCGTGGTTTTGCTCAAGCCGCTCGTGAAGTCGCCGTTGATCGAGGTCGGCGACTTCTCCTACTACGACGATCCGGACGACCCGACCGCGTTCGAGACGCGCAACGTCCTGTATCACTACGGTCCCGAGCGGCTCGTCATCGGCACGTACTGCGCGCTGGGGACGGACACCCGGTTCATCATGAACGGCGCCAACCACCGCATGGACGGTCCTTCCACCTTCCCGTTCCCCACCATGGGGGGCTCCTGGGCGGAGCACTTCGACCTGATCACCGACCTGCCCGGCCGGGGCGACACGGTCGTCGGCAACGACGTGTGGTTCGGCCACGGCGCCACGGTCATGCCCGGTGTACGCATCGGTCACGGCGCGATCATCGCCGCTGGCGCCGTGGTCACCGGCGACGTCCCCGACTACGGCATCGTCGGCGGCAACCCCGCCCGGCTCATCCGCGCCCGCTACGACGCCGCGGACATCGCCCGGCTCCTCGCCGTGGCGTGGTGGGACTGGCCCGTGCAGCACATCACCAGGCACGTACGGACGATCATGTCGGGGACCGTCGCCGACATGGAGGAGGCCGCCGCGCAGATCGACCGGCCCTGACACCGCGTCCTCGCCACACCGCCCGCACCCGTCCCGCGCCAGAAACGAGTGATCACCCATGTCCCGTCGCCGCGCCCATATCGCGATGGTCGGCATCCCCATCGTCAGCCATGTCCTGCCCAGCCTCGCGCTCATCCGCGAGCTGGTGGCCCGCGGGCACCGGGTCACCTACGCCAACGCCCCGTTCGTGGCCGACCGGATCGAGCCCACCGGCGCGGAGCTGGTGCCCTGCACCTCCATGCTGCCCGTCGCGGACAACGACTGGCCCGCCGATCCCATCGCCGCGGCGAGCCTCTTCCTCGACGACGCCGTCCAGGCGCTCCCGCAACTGCGCGCTGCCTACGGCGACGATCCGGCCGACCTGTACCTCTACGACATCGGCGCCTATGCCGCGCGCGCCCTCGCCGAAACGCAGGGCCGTCCCCTCGTGCAGCTGTCCCCGACGTTCGTCGGCTGGGACGGCTACCAGGAGGAAGTCGCGGCGCATCTGAGGAAGCTGTCGGGCGCCGACGCATACCGGGACAGGTTCGCACGGTGGCTCGCCGACTGCGGGGCGGCCACGACGGACGTGGACACGTTCTCCGGCCCGCCCGCCCGGGCCCTCGCCCTGATCCCGAGAGCAATGCAGCCGCACGCCGATCAAGTCGACACCGACACGGTGACCTTCGTCGGCCCCTGCTTCGACACCCGAGCAGACACGGACGGCTGGACCCGCCCGGCGGCCGCAGACCATGTGCTGCTGATCTCGCTCGGTTCGGCGTACACGCGCCAGCCGGGGTTCTACCGCCAGTGCATCGCCGCCTTCGGCGACCTACCCGGCTGGCATGTCGTACTCCAGATCGGCAAGTACACCGACCCCGGGGAACTCGGCACCATCCCGCCCAACGTCGAGGTGCACTCATGGGTCCCGCAGCGGGCGATCCTGGAACAGGCCGACGCCTTCGTCACCCACGCCGGCATGGGCGGCTGCGGGGAAGGGCTCCTCGCCGGCGTTCCCATGATCGCCGTGCCGCAGGGGGCCGAGCAGTTCATGAACGCCGACCGACTCGTGGAACTCGGCGTCGCCCGCCGTGTGGACACCGCTGACGCCACCGCCGAGACCCTCCGCACGGCGCTGAACGACCTGGTCACAGATCCGGAACGGATCGGCCGGTCCAAGCAGTTGCAGGCCGCCGGCCAGGCCGAGGGTGGCACCCCGCGCGCTGCTGACCTCATCGAGCACATCCTGGCCGCCGCCGAGGGTCCCGCGCTCTGAGCTCAGTAGCGCGCAAGGGAAGCGTTCTCTTCTCGTTCATCACTCTGCGTATTCACCAGCCGAGGGATGTGACCCAACCACAGGCTCCTGGTCTTTGGAGGAGATACGCCCGACGCCCGGATCGCGGTCGACCAGCAGCGTCGGGACCACAGTGCCTTACCGGCAATGTTGTCGGCAACGCCTTCGCACTCGACAGCAGTAAAGCCGCCAGCAGTCTTCATTGCAGCAGTCGCCTGCAAACTAGCTTTACGAGCGCGCGGATTCAATCTGCGCGGATCGTTGGTACGCTCATACCGAGTTGATTCTCTGTTGCGTGCGCAACAGAGAACGACCAAGGCCCCGTCCTCCCGCAGGTTGCGACCCTGCGGACCACGAGGACGAAACCTTGGTCTGGTGGTGTGGGCCCTGGCGGAGCTGAGCGCTCAGCTGGGGCTCACTCGTTTCACGGACGGTGCTCGTAGAGCCACGCGATCACGAGGAAGACCTCGCAGCTCGCGCTCACACGCTCCGGGGAGACGTGCGGCCGTACGTGTTGCTGCCACCGATCCCTCAGCCACTCCAGCAGCTTCAAGATCGGCTCCTTCCAACGAAGCGGGGATGCGCCCCGCACCGCAGGGGAACGCGGTTCGCGCCCCCACGTGTAGGTGCGGGCCGTGATCCCCCCCTGAAGGAGTAACCGAAAAGATACCGTGCCAGCCGGACCATTCCCCAATCCGGAAGAGGGTACGTCGCGAGCGTTACCTCAGTGCAATGTGACCGGCTCAACATTGGCGATGCCACGGGCCGTTGAGCATGTACGGAACTGGCTTGGGTGTTACCCGCCATGCACGAACATCCCTAACTCGCTGACCTGCCGACGCCGTTGAGCTCGTCACGCGGCCAAGTCCCGATTTATTTAACGAACATACGAGCGCCCACTGTGCGGAGAACCGGGGAACGGGGGTGGAACGCGTGGGAGGACTCGAACCTCCACCCTTCTGCCTTGAGGCAGCACTCTGCTCAGATTGTCGGTGTTGCCGTTGTGCCGCCCTGGGCAGTTCCGTTACTCCTCGCTGGGCAGTGCAGGCGGCTCGCTCGGCGCAGTGTCAGGGGACGACGGATCGTCAGGTTCTGCTGCCGGACCGATCGGTAGAGGTGCCAGGCCGTCTTCCGCCCGGATGACGTCGGCAACAAGGTCGCACGCCGGTCTCCTCGTTCGCGGCGGGCTTCCGATCTAGTGCTCTGGTCTTGCCGATGCCCGGCGGGCCGAGCAGGATCACGTTCTCCGCCTTCGCGACAAACGTGACGGTGGCCAAGTGGGCGAGGACATCGCGCCGCAGCGACGGCAGGTGGTCGAGGTTGAAGTCCTCCAGCGTCTTGACCTGCGGGAAGTGGGCGGTGCGGATGCGCATCACGGTGCCCTTGGACTCCCGGTCGGCGGCCTGCCGCTGCAACAGGGCGGCCAGGTACTCCTCGTGGGACCAGTTCTGGATGTCGCCGCCCTGTCGTGTCGGGATCATCCCCGCGGTCAGGAACCGGGAGAAGCCGAGCGTCATGACCAGGACCGGCAGGACCCGCTGCTGGCCGGGTGCGACCTGGACCCTCATCTCTGGGAACCACAGGTCGCACTGGGTGATCTGGCCGGGTTCGTAGGCCACCCGGTCGACCGGGTCGATACCGACGTACTCCGGCCGGATCTCGGCCAGTTTCTTCGTCAGCGGAGACATCGAGTACGGCCACTTGATCCGCTCGGCGATCACCGGCGCCGCATCGTCGGCCACTCGTTCAACAAGCCCCGGATCTGCGCCTCGAAGGCGTCCGCTACCCGTCCGCGCGGGGCCCGTTCGTACTTCGGCGGCCGGTCCGAGTTCAACGCGGCCCGCACCGTGTTCCGGGCCACCCCCAGCCGCCGTGAGATCTCCTTCTGCGACCTCTTTCGACGGTGGCAGCGCGACGGCACCCGGAAGCGGATCTTCGAGCAACTGCAGGCCGAGGTCGATGCGAAGGGCCTGATCACTTGGGACGTCAGCGTGGACTCCACGATCGCCCGCGGGCGGGTTGACCGCCACGCTGCACCTCACGGTCGAGCAGGGGCAGAAGCCGCTGTCCCTGCTCGTCACCGCGGGCCAGAGGCATGACAGTCCGCAGTTCCAACCTGTACTGGAGGGCATCCGGGTGCCCCGCATCGGCCCGGGCCGACCTCGCACCGGGCCGGACATGGTCCGCGCCGATAAGGCGTACGGCTCTCGCGCAAACCGCGCCTACCTGCGCAGACGAGGCGTCCCCTGCACGATCCCGGAGAAGTCCGACCAGGTCCGCAACCGCAAGAAGCTCGGCTCCCGAGGTGGCCGACCGCCCAAGTTCGACGAGGCCGACTACAAAGACCGCCACGCGGTGGAGTGCGGGATCAACCGGCTGAAGCGCCACCGAGCCGTGGCCGCGAGATATGACGGACTTGCCGTCCGCTATGAGGCAGCAGTACTGGTCGCAGCCATCAACGAGTGGCTATGACCAACAGCCTTCCCGCCGCCTCTCAGAGCTTGCCCAGCTGAATTTTCCGGACTCTCGTCGTGTCGGATGCCGGCCACCGATCACACGGGCTTGACCACTCGGAAGCGTTCGGCAACGACGAGAGTGTCATCGGTGATGTCGGGGGTGCGACCCAGGAACTCGCTCACCCCATCGCTCTGGAAGAACTCTTCGTGGGCTGCCCGCCACTGTGCAACGTCGGAGTAACCGCGCCCCTCGGCTCGCGCGAAGTCATCGTCGATTTCCTTCATGGGAACGACTCGTACGTCGACGAGTTCGATCGTGACGGCCGGACGACCCTCGGAATCGAGCACTGAGAACCGCTGGCCGCTCTGCGGCACTGCCTCTCCGGCGTGCTCATAGATCTCCAGGAGGCCGGTGAGCGCGGTCTTCTGACCGCTCAGGATCGCCGCCACGCCACGGTCACGTTCTGGTCCGGGAAAAGCGAGTTCAAGAGTCGGAAGATCGTCATGTCCCATCGGGAGATGGTACGAACCCGAGTCGCGTTGATCAATGGCCGCTAGTCCCGACACACACAGCAAGCACTTTGGCAACACGCTCTAGTCTTCTGAGTCAGGAATTCTGTTCAGATAACTGGCGAGGCGTTCGAGGATCTCGTCCGCCGTCTTCGTCCAGACGTAGGGCTTCGGGTCGG
>NZ_JBEYFC010000532.1:0-5934 GCF_040634175.1 Streptomyces sp. NPDC007162 | reverse complement strand
GTTCCACCAAGGAGAGCAAGGCGAGCTCCACGAAGGAGACTCCCGTCGGCGCCAGGCCTCGGCGCATGAGCCGCCACTGTTCGATGTGACCGACGTCGATCGCGGCCCGGTCCTGGACGCGGAGCTTCCAGGTCCCGGACAGGGGTTGCGCGGAGGCGTCGAGGGTGAACGTCTGGTCGACGTCGTCGGCGGACCCGCCGCTCCGGTTGAGCAGGGAGTACGCGGTTCCGTCCGGGCCGACGAGGTCGACGGTCAGGTCACCGCGGTAGGTGTGGATGATCTTGACGTAGACCTGGGTGGTGGCGGAGGCGTTGCCGGTGCGTCCGGTCACGGTGACCGGGGACTCCACCGCGGGACCGTTGTCGGGGATGTCGACCCGGGTGGTGTTGGCGTAGACGTAGGCGATCCGCCAGGAGAACCGCTCGGTGGCAGAGGCGCCCGTGGCGTCGGTGACCGTGACGGTGACGTCGCTGGTCCCGAGAGTGGTGGGAGTGCCCGATATCAGGCCCGTGTCGCTGATCGTCAGTCCGTCCGGCAGCCCGGTCGGGCTGTAGGTCAGGCCGGCGCCGGAGTTGGTCGTGTAGGCGTCCGCCTGGAGGGACACCGCCTGCCCGATTCCGCTGATCTGGTCGGCGATCGGGGTCACGTTCACGCCGAGCGCGATCCGGTTGCCCACGTTGATCGCCGCCCACGCGTCGGCCACGGCGAGGTAGGAGGGGCTGTAGGCGCCGAACAGGTCGGCCGCCGCCTGGAGGGTGGCCGTACGGGCGCCCGCGTAGTCGGTGCTCGACGTCATGTAGGTGGTGAGGGCGCGGTACCAGACGCGCTGGGCGTTCTCGATGCCGATGCCGGTGACCGGCCGGCCGTCGTAGGTGGGGCTGTCGTACGGGACGCCGTTCACGGTCTTCGCGCCGCTGCCCTCGGAGAGCAGGTAGAAGAAGTGGTTGGCCGGGCCCGAGGAGTAGTGGACGTCGAGTCCGCCCAGGGACGGGCTCCAGTTGTCGCTGGACGCGCCGTCCCGGGAGGGCTTGTCCATGTAGCGCAGCGGTGTGCCGTCGCCGTTGATGTCGATCTGCTCGCCGACCAGGTAGTCCGGGACGTCGGCGGGCAGGTTCTCGTAGAACTCGACCGCGGCGGCGAAGATGTCCGAGGTCGCCTCGTTCAGGCCGCCCGACTCCCCCGAGTAGGTGAGACCCGCGGTGGCGGCGGTGACGCCGTGGCTCATCTCGTGCGCGGCGACGTCGAGCGCGGTGAGCGGGTGGGTGTTGCCCGCGCCGTCCCCGTACGTCATGCAGAAGCAGCTGTCCTGCCAGAAGGCGTTGACGTAGTTGTTGCCGTAGTGGGCGCGGCTGTAGGCGGCCACGCCGTCGTTGCGGATGCCGTTGCGGCCGAAGACGTTCTTGTAGAAGTCCCAGGTGGCCGCGGCACCGAAGGCGACGTCGACGCCGGCCGTCTGCCGGTCGGCCGGGGTGCCGTCGCCCCAGACATCGTTGTCGTCGGTGAAGAGGGTGCCGGTGCCGGAGGTGCCCTGGTTCAGGTCGTAGGTGCGGTGGCCGGCCCGGTCGCCGTCGACGAGTTGGTAGGTCGAGCCGGAGAGTGTGGTGCCGAGGGGCACGGTCCCGTTGAACTGCCCGGTGCCGGTGCCGGTTTCGATCCCCTGGTACTGGAAGAGCGGTTTGCCGGAGACCGCGTCGGTGATCACGTGGAGTTCGTTGGGCGTGCCGTCGTCCTGGACGCCGCCGACCACGGACTCCCAGGCCAGGGCGGGCTTGCCCGAGGCCGCCCAGACCACGAGCCGGGGGCTGCCGTCGAGCGCGCGGCGCCCGGCGCCCGCCTTCGCGGCCGCGCCGAGTGCCCGGGCCTTCGCCGTGGCCGGGGATATCCGCGCCTTGGTGGACGGGACCGCGAGAGCCGCCCTCGAAGCCCGGGAGACGGTCAGACGGCCGGCGCTGTCGTGGACCACCAGGTCGCCGCCGAGGACGGGCAGGCCGGCATAGGTGCGTTCGTAGCGGGTGTGCGTCGTGCCGTCGGCGTCCCGGGCGACGTCCTTGACGACCAGCTTCTCGTCGGCGCCCAGGCCGAGGGTCCTCGCGGTGCCCGGGGCGTCGGCCGTGGCGCTCCTGAGCAGGGCCGTGCGCCTGGCCGGGGAGAGCGGGGCGGGGGCCGCGCCGGCCCGGGGTACGGCGTGGACGGCGGCGGGGCCGGGTTCGCCGGCCGCGGCCAGGGCGGTGCCGGTCTGGAGTCCGGCCGCGAGCAGGGTGGTTGCCGCGGTCAGCGCCAGGGTGACGCTGTGTCTGAGCCGACGGTGGTGACGGTCCTGCCGGAACATGGCGTTCTCCTTCTGTGGGGTGGTCGGGCTCGGTGAAGCCCGGGAGAGCGGGGCGGCTGGGTCGAGCCGTCCGGCGGCGCGCGGGTGAAGGGAGGAACGGGGGTGGGGCCACGAGAGGCACGGTGCGACGGGATGACGTCTGCTCGGCCGTGCGGTGAAGCGGGGGCGAGGTGTGGGTTTTTCGTGAGACGTCTGTGCGTTCCCGGTGAACGTCCCGGGAGCAGACTGGCATCCGACGTTCGACGTTGTCATGACCGAACCATGACAACGGCTGGAACTGGCGGTTGCGCGCCCTGACTTCACCCTCCGCACCGGATGCGCGCCCGGGCCACGTCCGGTGCGGGCCTGATGCGCGACGAGCGTCACCGCGACGGCTGGAGTACGCCGGTACCGACCGGGCATCCGGTTGTTCGGGCTCGTCCGGCAGCCCGTGCTCTTCTGTCTTCCGGCCCTTGGGGGAATCGGCGTGATACTCGACGGCATACCGGCACCCCCCGCGCGCGCCGCCGCGCCCGACGTGGCGGCGCGCAAACAGCGCCTGCGCCGCCGCCTGGAGCGGCTGATCGGCGTGGCCGCCACCGAGGGCAACGACCTGACGCCCTTGCGCAACGGCGACGAGATCTTCCCCGCGATGCTCGGCGCGATCCGCTCGGCCCGGCACACCATCGACCTGATGACGTTCGTGTACTGGCGCGGGCAGATCGCCCACGACTTCGCCGCCGCCCTCGCCGAACGGGCCCGCGCGGGGGTGCGGGTACGGCTGCTGCTCGACGGCTTCGGCGCCAAGGAGATCGAACAGCGGCTGCTGGACCTCATGGGCGCCGCGGGCGTACAGGTGGCCTGGTTCCGCAAACCCGTGTGGCTGTCGCCCTTCAAACAGAACCACCGCTGCCATCGCAAGGCCCTTGTCGTCGACGAGGAGACCGCCTTCACCGGTGGCGTCGGCATCGCGGAGGAATGGTGCGGCGACGCCCGCAACCCGGCCGAGTGGCGCGACACCCACGTCCGGGTGCGCGGTCCGGCCGTGGACGGCATCGCGGCCGCGTTCGCACAGAACTGGGCGGAGTGCCACGACGAACTCTTCGACGAGCACGACCGTTTCACGCCGCACGCGGGAACCGGCTCGTCCGTGGTGCAGGTCGTCCGCGGTTCCGCGAGCATCGGCTGGCAGGACATGCAGACCCTGATCCGGGTCATGCTCACCTCGGCCGAGGAACGCTTCCGGCTGGCCACCGCCTACTTCGCCCCCGACACCTATTTCATCAACCTGCTGTGCGAGACCGCCCGGCGCGGTGTGCGGGTCGAGATCCTGCTGCCCGGCCCGCACACCGACCAACGTGCCTGCCAACTGGCGGGTCAGCACCACTACACACGTCTGCTGCGGGCCGGAGTCCACATCCGCCAGTACCAGCCGACCATGATGCACGCCAAGATCATCACTGTGGACTCGGTCGCCTCCCTCATCGGGTCGACCAACTTCAACCGCCGGTCCATGAACCACGACGAGGAGGTCATGCTCGCCGTCCTGGACGAGGAGTTCACCGCCGCGCTCGACCGCGACTACGAGGCGGACCTGAGACACAGTGCGGAGATCGACCTGACCCGATGGAGACGCCGGGCGCTGCTGCAACGCGCCACGGAGGCCGCGGTCGTCCCGGTCCGGCGGTTCCTGTGAGCGGGCCCGCTGTCCGCCGTACCCGTCCCGGACCGGCTTGGCGGCGCAAACGCCCAGGTGACACGATAGCGCCATGCCCGCGGCCCACGCCATGAACGTCCACGTCAGCCGTCAGGACCAGGCTCTGCACGTCGTCCTGCGCGGAGAGTTGGACCACGACGACACCGAAGCGGTCGAAGGCGCCTGGGAAGCCGCCGACCGCGCGGCACTGGCCACCACGGTGGTGGATCTCGCTCGGGTCACCTTCGCCGACAGCATGCTGCTCAACGCGCTCCTCGAAGGCCGGCGCCGGCACCACACGGCCGGCCGCGCGTTCGTCCTGCGCGGCCCGCTGCCCCTGCCGGTGCGCCGGCTGCTGTCCGTCAGCGGCACCCTCGGACACTTCACGGTCCTGGACCCGGACCCCTGAGCAGGACCGGGACAGCGGTCATCGCCATGAGCGCGGCCACCGCCAGCCGGCGAGAACTGCGCACGAACACGACCCGCCGACAGGAAGTCGAACGCACTGCACGGGAACTCTATGGTCACCTCCCTTGGAAACCGGGCCACGGACGAGCCTGTCCCGGCGTCGCCGTCACGGTACGGCGTCGCCTGGGACAGCGAAGGCACCTCCGTAGCTCACGCGCGGCACGCCGTGCGCACCCTGCTCGTCCGGGCTGGACACCCCGCGGACCGCCAACCGACGCTGGACGCACAGCTCGTCGTCAGCGAGCTCGTCACCAACGCGCTGCGCCACGCGCCAGGCCCGGGCCGGCTCCTGCTGGAACTGCTCCCGGAGCACGGCCTGCTGCGGATCACCGTCCGCGACCGCTCACCGCGGCGGCCGTGCCCGCTCGGCCCCGACCCGCACCGCGTCGGGGGACACGGCCTGCACCTGGTCACCCGGATCTGCGAGCGGTTCCACACGGTCCTGCTCGACGACGGCAAGCAGGTCACGGCCGAACTGAGCCTGCGTCGGCCCTAGGTGTGCTGTCCCGGCGGTGAGGTGGTCCAGCACGTTGGTCAGGCGCAGTACGCGATCCAGGACCTCGGGCCGGTTGTCCAGGCGGAGCGTGGCGCCGACGGCACGGGTACGGCGGTGGACCATCAGCAGGGCGGCCAGGCCCGTGGAGTCGATCCAGGTCAGGCCGTGGAAATCGACGCGCACCTCGTGGGGCGGATCGCCGTCGCCCAGGTGCTCGACGACTATGTCGATCAGGTCGTCACCCGTGTCGTGGTCGAGTTCGCCGCACACCCGCACGGACAGCGTGGCGGGTTCGTGGACGACGGTGACGGCGAACTCGGTGGGCGGGAAGTCAGTCATGTGCGGGTGTCGAGGTCGGGGACTGGACGGTGGGACGGTCGCGCAGCGCGGCGCCGCCCGCCTCGATGAGGCCGACGGTGCGGGGGAACTCGCGCAGTTGACCGGCGAGGACGTCGAGGGCCGCCACCAGGGAGCGGGCCGGCACGTACCTGGCCTCCAGGATGTCGGCGGTCCAGGTCAGGAACGAGGTGAACAGCTCGGGGTCGTCGACGTAGAGGGCGGTGGCCAGGAAGTCGACGATGTGGGCGAGGTCCTCCGCGGTGCGCTCGCGTTGCGCGTCGTCGTAGCCGCGCACGGCCGGGAAGCGGGTCTCCAGGCCGGCCAGGGTCTGCCTGACGAGCGGAAGGCGGGACCGGACGACCGTCGTGTACTCCTGGTCGGCCAGGTGCGGCAGGTCGTCCGCGACCTGCCGGATCGCCGCCGGACGGGATCGGGGCAGCCCCGATGCCAGCACCGCGGCCGCCCCGCGCGCGTCGGCCGCCCACTGGTCGGCACCGAGCGCCCGCGCGTAGCGGCCGTCCGCGCCGAAGGTTCGGGATGGCCGGCCCCAGTGAAGCGCTGTCGGCGCCGTCACTTCCTGCGGCGGCTGCCCTTCGCCTGCTTGCGGCGCTCCGCGCGGGTCAGGCC
>NZ_JBEYFC010000531.1:0-5940 GCF_040634175.1 Streptomyces sp. NPDC007162 | reverse complement strand
CCTTCCCCGTGACCGAGCTGCGCCTGTTCGCCTCGGCGCGCTCCGCCGGGACCGTGCTCGACGGTGTGACGGTGGAGGACGCGGCGACCGCCGACGGTCCAGGCCGTCCGCCGCGACACCGGACAGGTGGCCGTGGTCGCTGTCCTCCTGGACGTAGGCGAGCACGCCGTCGAAGTTCGCGCCGGCCACGATGCGCGGGTCGTCGTGCATGGCCTGAAGGGCGGTGAAGCCGCCGGCCGAGTGCCCGAACATGCCGATCCGGGTCCAGTCCGGCAGGCCGCGCAGTTCCCTGGGCAGCACCCGCGGCAGCTCGTCGAGCAGGAAGCGGGTGTCCGCGACGCGAACGGCCATCGTCTTCTCCAGCAGCGCCCTGATGCGTCCCTCGTCCGGGTAGGCCTCGCCGAACTCGGCGGGCAGCACGGTGTGTTCGACGCGGCCGTCGGGGAACTGCACGGCCGAGGCGTCGTAGGTGTGGTCGAGGGTGACCACCACGTAGCCGCGCGAGGCGAGGTCGTCGCAGAGGGTGGTGCCGAGGGAACGGGGGTCACCGGCGCCGGGTGAGTAGCAGACCACCGGGTACGGGCCCCGGTCGCGGCCGGCCGGGGCGTCTTCGTGGGCGTGGGTCCGGGTGGCCGCCCAGTCGACCCGGTCGCCGGGTACGTCGGTGAGGTTGTTGACGGCGGCGAAACCGGCGGCCTCGCCGGGAAGCAGCTGCGGTGCCCTCCGGTGGCCGTCGACGGCGCGTGCCGGGTAGCGGATGCTGACCATCAGTTCCCGGTACGGCTGCCCCGGGACCCAGGGATCGGCGCGTGCGGTGTCGACGAGGTGCACGGAGACGGTCCCCACCAGGTGTGGGCCGCTGGGCGGGGGCAGTGTCAGCCGTGCCCGCCCGGCCCGGCGCGGCGCTGCCGACGCGGTGCGGGCGGAGGCGGCGCAGAAGCCGGCGGCGGCGAAGGCCGACAGGACGGCGGCGCGGCGAGTGAGCAAGGCGGGGCCTCCTTCGTGCATGTCTCTTGTGTGTGTCGCGGCTCCTTGCAGCTTCGCCGACCGTGACCGTTCACGGCCATCCGGCAAGCCGGTCTCCGCACCGGGGGGTCAGCCCTACCAGGGGTGTCACCGGGGCCCGCCGTGCCGTTCAGCTACCTCGCGTACACCTTCACCGAGGTCAGCGGGTTCTCCTCGGACGACGTCGCCTGGCTGCTGATGGTGTACGGCGTCGGTCTGGTGGTGGGGAACCTGGTCGGCGGCCGGGCGGCTGACCGGGACCGGGACCGTGCCCTGGTGCTCTCGCTGCTCGGGCTGACCGTCACGCTGGCCGTGTTCGGGCCGCCGGCCGTGAGTGCCGTGGCGTCGGTGCTGCTGGTGTTCCTGATGGGGGTGGCGGGTTTCGCCACCGTCCCCGGCATGATCACCCGCGTGACCGACGCAGCTCATGGAGCGGCGCTGGCGGCGAGCGCCAACGTGTCCGCGTCCAACGTCGGCAACGCCCTCGGCGCCTGGCTGGGCGGCCTGGCCATCACCGCGGGCCTCGGCCACACGGCCCCGCTCCACACCGGCGCCGCGATCGCGCTGGCCGCGGTGGTCGTCATGCTCGTCGCGGTGCGGCGGGCCGGGTCCGCGGGTGGCGGGGCGGTGTGACGGGGCCCTGCCGTCCGGCGGGCAGAAGTGCCGGCGGCGATGTGGATGCCCTGGAGTGGACCGGGTACCCGGGCGCCGTGGCAAAGCGATCAGAACACTCCGGACACAACGAGAAGGGCAGAACGGCCCCGACCCTCACGAACGAGGTGCTGAAGCAGGTCGGGAAGCGTGCCGCCCGGGAGGACGCCGATCAGGGCGCGCCCGGACGGGCGGCATCCGGCGACCCGATCACGCCGAGCCCCGGGGCCGACAAGAAGACAGCCCGGGGCCGCCGGTCCGCGCCCCGGGAATGAGCCGCTCGCGACGAGGAGGAACAGATGAGCACGGTCAAGGAAGCTGTGGACGTCGGCGTCCCGCTCCACACGGCCTACAACCAGTGGACCCAGTTCGAGGACTTCCCGAACTTCATGGAGGGTGTCGAGGAGGTCAGGCAGGTCGACGACCGGCACAACCACTGGACCACCAGCATCGGCGGCGTACGGCGCGAGTTCGACACCGAGATCGTCGACCAGTTGCCGGACGACCGGATCACCTGGCGGACCACCGACGGTGACACCCGGCAGCGGGGAACCGTCCGCTTCGAGCCCCTGGACGACGGCCACACCAGGGTGGAGCTCACGATGGACGTGGAGCCCTCCGGGCTGGCCGAGAAGGGCGCGGACGCGCTCGGCATGATCGACCGACGGGTCAAGGGCGATCTGCGCCGCTTCAAGGACTTCATCGAGCAGCGCGGCACCGAGAGCGGTGCCTGGCGCGGCCGGGTCCGGCCCGGTGATCCCGGCGGCACGCTCTAGGAAGGACCGCCTCCAGCGGTCGTACACCCGAGGACCCCGGACCCGCGCGGCGGGCCGGGGTCCTCGCCGTCGGCGGAGTGCTGGGCACGCTGGGGGCGGGGCGCTGTGTGCAGGGCCACGGCTTCGCCCATACCTCGGGGGGCCCGGTGCGGGATACCGTTTTGTCGGTTCCCGGTCGGTTTCCCTCAGGTGTTTCGGACGGTTGGCAGTGCTCGCAGATCTCTCTCCGCTCATCGCCGCGACGGCCCGCTGGCTCTCGGGCTCCTTCCCCGCCCACGGGGGCGCGTTCGCCGCCGCGCGCTGTGAGGCGCAGGCCAGGCAGGCGGTGACGGTGGCGGCCTGGCTGCGTTACCCGACCGCGCTGGACGCCGGCCTGGTCGCAGTGGTGGGCCCCGGTGGCTCGGCGCGGCTCGACTGGGTGACCGGCGGGGATGCCGCTGACGACGCGGACGGCGCCTGGCGCAGCTGGGTGGACGAGGTGGTGGCGAGCTGGGCGGCCGAACTGCTCTGCGAGCCCGAGCTGGCCCGGCTCGCCGTCCGTGCGCTCGGCGAGGGGGAGCACCTGGCCGGCGGGGCGGTCGACTTCCGGCGCCTGCTCCTGCCCGACGAGGACGACCGGCGGGCGGCGGCCCTGCTGCGCCACCCGGATCTGCTCGCACCCGTGGCGCAACTGCACGCCGCCCAGCTCCACCACCGCCTCACCTCCGACGACACCCCCGCCTGCACCTGACCCCCGAGCCCGAGAACCGCCCCGACCGTCCGCCGCCCTCACCCCCGCACGCACGGCAACGGCCCCCTCGCCGGGCCTCGCCCCGGCCCTCGACGACCACCGACCGGCCCGTGAAGCCCCACCCCCGGCGCTCACCGCGACCGGCGCGCCGGGGCTCGTCGCGCGCCGTCAGGGGGCGGCCTCGTGGTCCTTGTCCGGCCCCATGTCCCGGGCCCGGTGCTCAGGCCGCCGTCTCCAAGGACTTCGTGAGGGGTGCGTCGCCGTTGCGGGGGCGGATCAGTACCGGTGCGCAGGAGCGTCGGGTCCGTGCGGCGAAGCCGGTCGCGATCGCGCGGGCGACGAGGAGGCCGCCGCCCACCAGCGCGCCGCGCGCACCGGCCGTCTCCATGAGGAGCCCGAGCAGCGGCGGCCCGCCGAGGCTCCACACGGTGCCGATGCTGCTCCAGATGCCGAGGACACGGCGGATTCCACCACCGCCATGGGCAGCACCAGCACCAGCAGCACGAGCAGTGACGGGGACAAGCCCCGCGACCGCCTGGAGCAGACCGCCGGCCGTCGCCAGGACGGCGGAGACGGTCCCGAACGCGCCCGCGCCCGCCGCGAGGGGACCCGTGACGAGGACGGCCAGGGTGAGTCCGTAGTTGCGTCCGAAGACCGAGCCGATCGCGGACACGCAGGCCAGCGCGACCAGCCGGGGGCGGCGGACGAAGAAGGCCAGTCCCTCGCGCACGGTCAGTTCGGAGTCCGGCGGCGCGGGCGAGGGCGCCGCCTGCGGGCCGGTGTCCCCCTCGCCCCGCGGGTCCCGCACCGGGCGCAGGAACGGCACGACCGACGCCACGAACAGGAACGACAGTCCGTTGGCCAGGTACGCGGAGGCCGTGCCGAGAAAACCGACGGTCACCCCCGCCAGCGCGGTGCCGACCAGCTGTCTCGCGCTGTGCACCAGGGCGCCCACGCCGATGGCGGAGGGAAGGTCCTCGGCGGGCACCAGGTCGTTGCCCAGCAGGGCGCAGGCGGGCCCGTCGACGGTGGCGATGACGCCGGTCACCGCGGCCAGCAGGAGCAGGCCGGTCAGGTCGAGCCGGCCCAGGGCCACCAGGAGCGCCGTCGTGAAGGCCACGGCGCCGAGGAGCGCCTGGCTCACGGCGACGGTGGTGCGGCGGGGCGTGCGGCGGGGCCAGCGGTCCACGGCCGCGCCGCCTAACACGCCGACGAACAGGGCGGGAGCGGCCTGCACGGAGACGGACAGGCCGGTGGCGGCGACAGGCCGGTGGCGGCCGCCGAGCCGGTGATCTGGAGCACGAGCAGGTTCTGCCCGGTGAGCTGCATCCAGGTGCCCGCGTTCGACAGGACGTTCGCGGCGGACCACCAGCGCATACCGGCATGGCGCAGTGACCGCCACGGCGAACGCGAGGCGGCTTCGGGCGGCAGGGCGGGGGCGGTGACAGGGGCAGCAGCAGGCCCGGCGGTACTCGGCGACCGGGAGGTGGGAGGGGACCGGCGGAGGCGCAGGGTGCCGGCTTCGCTGCGCGGTCCGCTCCACCCGGTCGATCAGGCACCGCCATGGTGGCAGCACAGGTGCCCGGGGTGCGGGCCGCCGGTTCGGCCCGGCGGCCGACGGGCGCCCAATGTCCGGACACGTCAGGGCATTTGGGTACGGAGTGCGCTTGCTCACGGGGGCGTGGGCGATCCCCGGTCAGCTGCAAGACCTGAACGCGACTCGGACGCACGAAGCCCCGGCACGCGCGGGGGCCCGGCGTACTGCGCGCCGGGCCCCGGTGCCGTGCGCCCGGGGGCTACGGGTCGGTCCGGCCGGTCGGGCCCACGGGTCAGCCGCTCTTCCCGCGGCCGGTCAGCGCGTCGCGGAGCCGGTCGACCAGGCCGGCGCCCGGGGCCAGCATCTTGTTCGCGGGGGGCTTGTCCGGGGCGGCGGGGTGCGGACGCGTCGGTGCCGTCTTCTTCGCCTGCCTGACCTTGTCGCCCAGCTCGTTCAGGGCGTCCGCCGAGCAGGCCGCGCGCAGCCTCGGGAAGAGGTTCTGCTCCTCGTCCTCGACGTGCATGCGGATCTCGCTCATGAGCGAGGTCATCAGCGTGTCGAACCGGGCGTCGTCCGGCTCGCAGCTCTCCAGATCCTTCATGATCTGCTCGGCCTTGGCGTGGTCCTCGAGCTCCTTGTCCGCCAGGGCCTGCCCGCCCTCGACGTGCTCGCGCACAGCCGGATAGAGGTAGGCCTCCTCGGCCACCGAGTGCCGCACCAGTTCCATCGTGGCCTGGTCGGCGTAGATCTTGCGGTTCTTGTCACCGGGCGGGAGCGCCTCGATCTTGCCGAAGATCTCCTCCACCTCGCGGTGATCGGTCACCAACTCGTCGATGACGTTTCCACCGTGTCCCATGCCCTTGACCTCCGCTCGTGGCACAGCGGTCCGGATTCGGATCCGCCGCGAGCCGAGTGCCCCCCGTCGGCCGCGTCACACGAATCGCGGGGCAGGACGAGATACGCATACTGGAAGCAACGTGTGAGAACTACTGCCCCGGGAACCCCGAGTGAGCGCCGTCGAGACCACGGTGGCAGCCCGGAGTGGCAGGGCCGTTCCCCGTCCCCCACGAGCGTTCTTTCTCCTTCACACATCAGCCCTCATCCCCGCGCCGGACGACGTCCACGAGGCCCTGCCGGGCCCCTACGACCTGGTGCTGCACTTCGCCTGCCCCGCCTCCCCCGCCGACTATCTGCGCCATCCCCTGGAGACGCTGGACGCAGGCAGTCTGGGCACCCGCACC